>NZ_NPEF01000330.1:0-516 GCF_002811955.1 Leptospira ellisii | reverse complement strand
TTCAGAAGCTAAATTCAATTCACTTAGAACTTTTCTCTTAAAATCGAAATCCCAGAGAAAAATGTAATTTGGATTTTCCTTCTTCAACCTCCTTGTAGAAATATTGCGATTTGAATGAAGTAATTCGAGTAAAAAACAATAAAGAAAACAGCGAGAGACAGAATGAGAAGCGGCGAAAATGCTAAGTTGGGCCCAATCTTCCGCATTCACGCGTGCGTTGATTTTGATTAAATCTTTTCCCGATTTTTGATATCGAATCGTTAATGTCGCTCGCCGGATCCGTCTTGAAGTCGCTAGATTGGTTTCGAATTTTTTCATAAGAAAGGAAAGATTTTTTCCTATTAGCTTCCTGTCACGAGCGGGAAGTTTATAGAGAAGTTTTGCAGGTATCAGAAAACTGCAAGTAACCCTTAATTCGGTTAAAGAAAGTGCTGTGGAATTTTTATCATTAAGTTGAATTGTTCCCATACCCGTTCAGGTTCTCGAAGTGAGTCGAACGTTAAAAAATCATGATTT
>NZ_NPEF01000033.1 GCF_002811955.1 Leptospira ellisii | reverse complement strand
AGAACAAGGAGCTAACTTCAGAAGATTAGTCAATTTCTTTCAGAGAAAGTGTCAGGTGAATACTGTTACTGTACAGTTCAAGGATCCTTTTATATAAATGACAGGAAGGTTCATTTTAAAATTTTTCGTGTTTGATTACTTTCTTATCCTTAAAATATTTTCTTTCTTTGAGCTTTCCATTCTCATATTTTTCCTGCATTAAGGCATGATCTTTCAGATATTCTGTTTTATATTCCAATTCGCCTGTATCAAAGTATTGAAAACCCAAACCTTCCCTCAGGCCGTTCATGTATTTTACTGTATAATGAACCTTTCCAGATTCATGATAAAGAAAGTATTCTCCATCTTGTTTTCCAGATACATATAAGCAAGTCTCCCGAGTTTTACCGTTTTCCCAAAGCATTTTGAGCTTACCGTCATAGTGACCGTTCTTGTAATCGATCGTTCCTGCAGCCTCTCCGGAAGGCCACCACAGTCTCCAAACGCCTTCCTTCTTACCATCTTTCAATTCGCCGAATTCCCACTTCCGAAAATCAAAGTTAAACTCTGCAGCTTTCGGGATTGAAGAAGGTTTATCACGGGGTGGTAGCTGCTTCGCCTTTGTAATACTAAAACCATAAAATTGTTTTCTTGAATACCAACGTCCTTTAATGTAACTTGTGTAATCATCAAGCTCCCCTATCGAATAGGTCTCACTTTCAAGAAGACCCTGAGGATCCCATCCAGTTTCTTTACGTATTTCCCCGTCCCGCTCTTTAAGGATAAAAGAATTCCGTTTCTCATCATACTTTGCTGCATTCGGAACGTTATCAGGCCGAGGAGGTTCAGAAAACACGCCATTTACGAAAAGAAACGTTAATATTAAAAATAAACTTATTCTCATGGCAATTACCTTAAAAACCTGTTGAATTCATATACCGAGTTCGATCATTTGCATTCGATTGTTTCATATAGTTTGTCCAAAGTTTACGTAACACATCCCTCTGCTGGTCTTCATATCCTTTATAAGACCAGGCTGTTCCCATTTCATTTCGTGTCGCCGCCATTCCGGTTACCTTGTAATTAAAATAACCTATTAAAAAATTCTGCGCAGCTCCAGCTACATTAAGAATCGCACTACTCTTCGTTGATAATTCAGGGCTATTCACTCTTTGCAACCCAGAATATATCTGAGCATAGGCACCATTTAAATTCGTAGTTGTTCCAGCATTCAGGTTATTCGCCAAGGTTATCAACTGACCAACTTCAGAATCCAAGGAATCCAATCTACCTGTTAATTTGGTTTTAAGATTCTTTTGCTCATTCATTAAATCCTGAATTTTATCAGTAGTGTTAGGATTTTGCTCTCCATTTTGCAAATCGGAGATTTGATCATAGATCGCTTGATCATCATTTTTCCATTGTTCGCGAGCAGCGTCCATCTCTCTATAAATAAGCTGAATCGTGTCCTCTACGATCGGTTTGGTAATTTGTAGCGCTTCACGTACGTCACCTATCTTACCGGATATTTTTTGAACATCTTCCATTGCCTCTATACCAGTCTTTACACCGGGACTCAGCATCTTTTTCATCGCGTCTACAAAAGGTTTAATAAAACCGTCCATTACATAAGATCCAGGACCGTCCTCTGTTTGTGGGAATAACTCTGTATGGATCTTGTCATACGCAGATTGTAATTGTTTATCTCTCTGACGACCATAAGGACCCGCTATCTCATCCCCATATTCCATAAATGCATCTGCGTAATCTTGAAAATCCTTTTCACGTTTCAAAAGTGCGATTTCTGCTGGAGACAAGCCTGCGCCATTCCCACCAAACAACCCACTAATCCCATCCCAAGCACCCGAAGCCAAACCGGCGAGCCCTTTCCCAAGTTTACTAAAACCGTTCCCGATATTGCCTAACGTCTCCAGTGGGTTCGTAAGTTGGTGCCAAGCACCGGAGAACGCTCCTTGGATATTGTCCCATAACGTAGGTTCACCTTCTCGACCACCCAAGTTGTAACCCAAACCGTCCATGATATTCAAGAACAGATTCCCTTGATTCTGTTGCGTGTTCTTCTGAGCATTCTTCGCGGCTTCCTTAGCCATCTGCTCCTTTGTCAAAAGATTGTAAGATATTGAACCGTTAAAGCCGTTCTGCTCGGACCACGTAAGCGAGCTCGTCATCTTTAAATTCGTATCTCCGAACATCGCACTCGCCGCTTGAAAACTCGCCGAGTAACCGGATAAGTTGTCGTAGCTCACTTCCAAGCCGCCTACCTGCGCTTGCCAACCGTGGCTCGCCCTTACATCCCCCTTACCGAAGTTCTCCGTATACATCAATGACACTCCGTTCGCCGCGATCCCAGCGCTCACTCCAAAGCCGCTCTTCTCGTTGTAGCTCACTCCGGCGGCAAGACCCTCTCCTACGTTCACACCCACTCCAAAACCTCCCGCATAGCTGTAGCTCAAGTTCACGTTCACAGCTCCTAAGCTCGCTTTGTCCAAGGCGTAGTTGATCCCAGCACTCGCTACTCCTGCCATCGCTCCAGCAGCACCACCCTCATACGTGCCTCGAAAGCTCTTCCAAGCCGCCATCCCGATTGCTGAGCCGATCGCCATCGTAGCTCCTGCCGCTGCTACGGGAGGAAAAGGAACAAACGAAAGGATCGTTCCGATGATACCCGTTACTGCTAACGTTGTGCTTACAACCTTGTCCAACATCGCATCGTTCGCATACATCTCCGCACCGGTACGAACCCCCAATTGGTTTAACTGCTCTTGGCTTTTATTACGATTCTTTAATTTGTCTAACTCGTAGTTCGCCTCCGCAAACTTACCGTCTAAACCGGTATTTTGCATATTCAATATTCCGGAACTAAAATACGCAAGACCCGCCTCAGCCACTGTCTCTACGGCAAACGCCACAAAGTCCAACACGCCGGATACGGCATACATGGCGCCTTGCAAACCTCGCTCGCCGGCTTTTCCGGCCGCTTTCAAATCGCTCTTTGCCGAGTTGAAATTACCGATCATCATTTCATGATATGCTTTCGCTCCGCTCACTACCATCTGTCCAAAGCCCTTTACGGCTTCTCCCAAGCCCTCTCCGATCGTGCCCAACTGATTGTAAAAACGGCCCATTCCTCCCGACTTGCGTTTGCGGGCCGCATCCATCTTCCCTTTGCGTTTGTCCATTTCCTTTTTGGCGGAAAGGATCGCGTAAAACTGACCGAACTGCGCCACTCCATACGAGCCGTCGGGAACCTCTCCGACCAATAACCCGGAGGTGATCGCCGACTTCGCGCAATCCTCCGCTTTTTTGTTCATACAGGAAACGCTGTCACCGCTCGTCACGCCTTCCACAAAGTCGTTGTACGCGTCCATCGCGTCTGCGGGATTAAACAGACCCAATTCCGCTTCGTAGTTGTGTTCTTTGGCGGGATTAAAAACCTTCTTAAAGTCAGCGCCCATCTGGTTCTTCGCCAAACGAACCATCACCGTCAAATCGCTCGGACTCGGAACCTTGTCCCCGTTGATCAATGCGTCCGGTTTTCCCATATCCCAAACCGTTCCGTTCGAATCCTTAACCGTCGGAAACTTCGTCGGAGGATCGTAGAAAAACGGAACATACGTAGCAAGCGACTGCACCTCGTCCCCGCCCGAAGCCGTTTTGATCGTCCGCACATACATCGCACCCACGCGCGCAAAACCGCCGTAAGCCATCGTGCTGTCCAACTGTTGATCGGTCGTAGCGTTCTGCGTTTTGATCGTATCCGCAAACAACTGAGGAAGACTCCGAAGACTTTCCAAGGTTTGAAGAATGATCAGGTTCTGGGACAACTTGTCCATGTCCTGCATCATGCTCTTGAACTTCTCCTTCACACCGCTGTCGTTGAAGTTGTATTTCTTAACCTCGTTCAAAAAGAAGTTCGTATCGATGCTCGCAGCCCTGTCGATCAACGAGGCCGAAATGCTTCCCGGTTGTTTGGAGAGGATATTGGAGAGAATGTCGTTCACATTGACGTTCACGTTCACGCCTTGCGGTAAATTCTCCTGCATCGCACTCACAACACCCGCGATCGAATCATACATCTGCCGCAAAGACAATTCGTCCGCTTGATCGGAGCTCTTCTGAAGAAAGTCCTTCGTCCAAGTCTCCTTTTTCACCACGGCGCTTTCGATCCGATCCAGAAAGACCGCCTGGTTCGCCTCGTGTTCCGCCTTATAATCCGCTCTCCAATCGGTCCACTTCGCCTGAAATTCCTGAACCATATTCTCCCAGCGTTTCGCGCCGGTCTGTTTCAGATAACTTACGTTCTGGATCCAATCACCTTTGAGATCGTAAAATTCCTTTTCCTTCAAATCCCATTGAAGTTTTTGTTGTTCCGCCCTTTGTTGAAGCTCCGCGTTGAAGATCTGCGACACGACACCCGATTCGCCCAAATAATCGTTCAAAACGGATTTGTAGATCGTGGTTTCCACGTTAAGCGCAACCGTTTCGCCGTTCGTCGTGCGTGTGATCTTTTTCATCAGATCGGAGGTGAACAGTTCCCGGTCCTGAAGCACCGTTTTTACGTCCACCTTCACCGCGACCTTATCCGCGCCGGTGCCAACTTGTTTCACAAAACCTTCGGCCTTCGTATAATACGCGTCCCGCGCGGAATGATACTGCGCTTCCGCAAGCACGCCTAACGCGTCCAAAAACTCGTCCGCGCCCACCATCAAAGCCGTCTGACGACCGTACTGATCCGTTTTTTCCGTCACGGCCGTCGCGCCTCCCGCGGTGTATTCTCCTCCGCGGACGTAATTCCCGTATTCGTCGTGGATCGCCTTCTGTTGCGCCAGACGCAGACCGTCGCTCCCCGTAAGATCGTTGAACGACAACGGAGTCTGCGTATCCGCGCTCGACCTCCAAACCAGATCCTTCAGATTGTTGCTCGCAGGATTGGACCTGCCGATCATCGCCAAATCAGCGGACGTTAAACCGAACTCCGGACGACCCAAAACGCTCAAAAGCTGATTGGTGTCGTCCACGTCCGTCAACTCCTGCAGTTGCGAATACAAACTCTTCAGCGAAGCCGCTTCCGCCTTCACCGAACCCACCGCCGCGTTGACTTGGTTCTTATTGTTGTTGTAGGTGTTGATCTCGTTTAAGTAGGTGAAGGTCAAAAGACACATCCCCATACAAACCAGATCCAATTGTTGCAGAAAGAAAACCTGACCCATCGTCTGCACGTTAAGCGCAACACCGTACGCGTTTTCGTAAGCGCCGGCCGAACCCGGACCTCCGCCCGCTCCGCTTCTGAAACCTCTCGTTTCCGGAGCCGGAAAAAGAATGGAATTCATATGATCGTTCGCGCGTTTCGGAAGCGAAGTAAAGGAAGCGTTGTTCAAAACATCGCCCCAGCGATTCGTAAACGCGTTCAGATTGAAGGGTTGCATATCCGAATTCAAACCCTGCGCGTAATCCCATTGATACGCGGTCAAAACGTCCATCGTGCCGATGCGATCGGAAAGAAAACCTTCCGCCATTCGTGTGCGGTCCCGGTTCCACTGTTCCGCTTTGAGATACGAGGCACCGTCGAAGTTCAGCGAACCTTCCAGAGAATCCAGCATACCCACTGACTGTTTCGAAAACGGAGGTGCGATCCCGTACAACTTGTCCATTTCCTGATCGAAACGCGCCTGTTGATTTCCGATCTGACGTTTCAAATCCGCGATCTTTTGGCGAAGCAGCGACTCCGCGGTGTTGAATTTCACCGCGAGCAACGCCCACTTCTCCGCTTCCTGTTTTTCGGATTGAACGTAAGCGCTCAGATCCGCGACTCCGATTTGCTCTGCCATCTTCTTTTCCAGAGCGGCCACTTGCAGTTGTTTTTCGTCGAATTCTTTTTGGACCGCGGCCAAACGATCCAGCGCGAGTTTTTTCGGCGTATCGATGTAACCCGCGGGAATACCCGAATCGTCCGCGGAGGCGTTGTTGTCCGCCTGAAACGTATTATGTTTAGAATATTCTAATAAAGTGGCATAGTCGTAAAGCGCCGCCTTCTGGTTGAACGCGTCCTGCGCCGAAAGCATCAGATTATACGCGTCGCTCACCTCTTGTTGTTTGTTCAGATAAGCCGATTGTTTCTGAGTCACCGCCGCCTGCGCGTCCTCGAATTGTTTTTTCAAACCCGTAGGACCTTCGATCAAAGCGTTGGCCGCGTTAAACGCCGCGGTCGCAGCGTTCAATTCCGCCTGCGGATTCACACCGTTGGCCAACATACCCTTAAGCACCGCATAACTTTGACCCGCGGTTTTGATCGTGTTTTTGAGGGTATTCATCAGACCGCTCTGACTGTTGATCGTATCAGCGTATTTGTCGAAATCCACCGAACCCGGAGAAACCACGTTCAACGCCTGATCCAATCTCGCCTTCAAGTTCACGAAATCCCCTTCAAAGGAAAAATTGCCGCTCGCATCCCGCGCGGAAACCCCGTCGTTCAGAGAATACGAGGAACTCATCACCTTCGCCGCGGTCCGCAGACCCGGATTCAAGTCCGCCTTGGTTTGAATCGGATCGGAGGGAAGCGCGTCCTCCAAAGGAGTATCGTCGAACACGAGACTTCTATGATTCTCCAAAAGGTTGAAAAGACCGCCTAACTTCTGTTCGGCGTCCATCTCCAGCTCCCGCAGACGTCCCTGAATCGCCAGCGATTCGTTCGTCAGTACGTCGGAGGCGACGTTGTCGGTGGGAACTCCTAAATACGATTGATAACTGTTGAATTTGATCAGACCGCTTCTATAGTCGTAGACGTATTTTTCCTTGCGGATTTCCCGATCCGCTTGCGCCAGTTCCTTTTTCAGACGGATGGATTCGTCCCCGAGCGCGCCCACAAGATCCTTGTATTCGTCCGCATATTCAAAATTTTGAAAGAAGATATCTTTGGAAATCAGACCGGAAGGATCGTACTGCCAAAGCCCCCAAGCGTCGGCCGTACCCGAACTCAAAAGACGAAAGCGGTCCTTTTCCGCGTCCGACAAAACCGCCAAACCCTTGCCCGCAAAATACGCGTCCATCTGGGAAAAATAACCCTGACCGCCCGTGCCGTAAAACTTCGCAAGTTCCGGATTGTTGGCCAAGTCCTCCGCGCTCAAATCCTCCTTGTCCTCGCCCAGATAATGGGAAAGAAGAAAATCCATTCTCGCCGCGTCCACGATCGCGTTTTCCGTACTCGGATCAAACTTCGCTTCCACGATCCAGTCCTTAAGAGCGGACAAATCGTCGTAACTCAGTTCGTCCTCTCTCTGGTCCGCAGGCGTGGACGGATCCGCGTTACGCGAAATCCGAAGTTCTTTTTCCGCATAATACGCGTTACGCGCTTCAAAGTCCTTAAGGATCTGGACGTTTAGATAACTCGAAGGATTTTTTGTGCCGTAGTTCGCAAGATAACCGTTGGTAAGCGCTTCGATCTCGGCTTGTCTCGTCGTATCCAAAGCCAGCTTGCCGTCCGCGTCCAATTTATGAACCGGACCCAGTTTCAAAAGAAAGTCGGACATCGCGGCCCGTCTCGAATCCGCGTTCGAAGGATCGTACTTCGCGACCATTCTTTTCACCGAAGTGGTGCCTTCCAAAACGGTCACTTCCTGTTTCGTGTTCGCGAGGAAATATTCGAAAGAGCTGATCAACGAAAAGTTCTTCAACTCCGCGGGAAGATCCCGATCGGAAAAAACCTTACCTTGAGCGATCTGCGAACGGATGGTCGCATACTGATTCACGAGAGAAACCGATTTCATTTCGTCGCGTAGATCCGGATCGAAGTTCAACAAGAACGAATTCAAATCGGAGACCAAACCCTGTCTCTGCACCGTAGCCATGGCGTCGAACGGTTTCAAATACTCGCCCACTTCCAAAATCTGCGCGTCCGACATCGCCTTACCCAAAAACTTGGAATCGATCTCCACAGCACCTTGGTTCGGAACCAACACGCTGAACTTGCCCGCGCGGAGCTCGTCCAAAAATTCCGTCAAAATCGGATTGCCGACCCGGCTCGAAAGATACGCGTTCGCAAGATTCCGTTTAAAAAGATCCCAACTGTTTTCTTTAAGCTGATCGATCTTAGCCTGGGTCGCGGGGGAAAAGAAAGCCTCCGCCGCAGCCAGCTTGTCTCGATAAACGTGAAACGCGTTCAGCCAATGTGCGTCCCCGAGTTTGGAACGGAATTCCGACTCGAACTTCGCCTGATTCATCGGTTTATTCTTAAGAATTTCATACTTTTCTAATAAAGCCTGGACCTGACCCAGGTTGGAGAAGATCGGGGGATTGCCCGAAAGAAAGGAGCTCAATTCCGTAGCCAGCGAGGAAACCGCGGTCAAAGTCTTCTGTGCTTCCTGAGTCGCGGTCAAATTGGCGAAAGAAACCGCCTTATCCGTGCTCGGATATTGTTGAAGAAACTGAATATTTTCGATCTCATCCGTAAAAGCGCCCGCAGCCTCCACCATCTGTTTGAGCGCGGGGTTGAACTCCACACCTTCCAACGATTTTTGAAGCAGAAAGTCCCTCATATTGGCGACGACCGCGACCAAATCGTTCTGACCGATCTGATTGGGCCCCGAACCCGCCGCGTAAAAAACGATTCTGTCGTTCAGGTCGTCCAAGCGGCCGGCCAAGGCGTTCACAGGAGCGTCTTTACTCTGAAGCGCGTTCACCCACGCGTCCGCTTTCAGCGAAACCGACTGGGCCGCGACCGAAAGACCGGCGTTCGCCGAACTCAAGTTATACGAGAAAAAATACGCGCCGTTGGAGCCCAAGTCGGAGAACTGACTCGTCTCTTTAAAATTCGAAAAATCCAAAAGCGCCACTTGTTGGACGATGTTTCGCGCCGAGGTCGGAACCACGGAGTAATTGCCTGGATTCCCGGACGAAATATCCGATCGCAACGCGCTCGTTAACGAAAGTTCCAGAGGATCCGCGGGCATCGGAGGCAAAGTGAAACCGACCGCGACCTGGGGAACCAAAATCTTGTCGATCGGAAGTCCCAAAGCCTGTTTGGAAAGACGGGTCAGAAATTGTTGTTCCGACTTCAAATCCTGAAACTTGGAAGAAACGTTGCCCAAAAAGGACACCGTAGCCGAATGAGTTCCTACAAGAGCCAAACCGTCCGTTCTCAGCTGCTGCACCAAAGAAAGATATTGCCCGTTGTTGGCGGTCGCAAAATCGGCGGGATGCGCCGCGCGAAAAGCCGAAAGCGCGTTCAAGCTGGAACGATACGTCGCCAGTTTGGACTGTGCGTTGGATTTTATCGTGTTCAACTGCGCAAGTTCCGACAAAAACGCGTCCTTTTTCGCGGACAAAGCCGACGTATCCAAATCCTCAAGAGGTTTCAAATAACCTAATATTCTTAAATTCCCGGAGTTGTAACCGGAATCCCCGGGAACCTTACCGTTCGCATCCCGATACGTCGGAGTCCAAGCGACCGAAATCCGCAGACGATCCGAACGATACCCGACCTCCCAGGGAAGTTTTCCGTTGACGTCCAAAAACGTCGGAGTCCAAGAAGGAGAACCGACAGGGTCCCCGTCCTGATCCGGAGCTCCGACATACGGGGAATTCCCGTCCGCGTCCGCGACCGGATCGTAAATCGGAAGATTGGAATCCGTCAGATTTTTCAGAGCGTCCATCGAAGCGACGATGCCGTTCGCGTAACTCTGCATCTGCGCAAACGCGGGAGAATTAAAAAAGTTTAATAAAGAATCGAACTGCGTCGAAAGATTGGAGATCGGCCCCTGAAGGTTCGAATCCAGATTGTCGAACAACGCCTTCGCGTCCGCGATCTCCTTTTGCCACGCGACCAGATCCTGTTGGACGTTGGTTCCGGTCAACAGACCGAAGACGGAGCTCAGATCTCCCGTCTGAATCAACTTAGCGAGTTGCGCCTGCGGATCGGTGATACCCGCGAGCAAAGCCGCCAGCTCCGCTTTTTTCTGCGCGATTTTCGCCGAGTCAACAACGTCCGGACCCGTTTGACTTCGGATCGAATCCTTGTAAAAATCCACGGAAGAATACGAACCGACCCCCGCTGCGGAAATCAATTCCTGAAAAAGACCGGACGCATCCGATTCTTGAGCGTTGAAGTAATCGTCCCGAAGACCGCTCAAAATCGCGCCCGACTTAACCGCGTCCGAAAAACCTCTCATACTGCCGGCCAAATTCAGCCAGACGGAGGTTTCCTGAAAAACCTGATTCGCGAAAAGGAACGTGCTGCCGAAACTGAAATACTCGCTCGCCTTTCTTCTTTCCGAATCGTCATCGGACAAACGGAATGCAAACCGGTCGTCTTCGTCCAGAACCCCGTGATCGTCCTCGTAAAAGGAGAGAGTGTCCTGCGCACGATCGCGCATCTTGGCGAGGTCCGCCTTAAATTTGGAATATTCAGAATCGCTCATAAATGTCTGCGACAGGGATTGCGCCGCGTTTTTCAGATAAGCGAGCGCGATCTTGCGCGCGCGGATTTCCAAAATAGAATCCGCCGAACCGGAAAAATTAGAATAAAGTTCGTTGATCTCGTTCGACAAACCCAGATAAATCGGATCGAACTTACGTTCGGAGGAATCGGAACTCAGGTTACCGAGTTTGTCGAAGAGGATCTCCGCCACGCGCGCATCCAGCTTCGCGGCTTCTGTCTTTGCCGTTTCCTCCACGCCGTTCACCGTGTTTTGCAGATCCTCGATGTCTCCGTCCTCGTCCAAAAGAAAACCGAGCTGTGCCTTTTGAGCGGTCACGTTCGCCCTTTGACTTTCCAAAGCCTGCGTAAGGATCGAACTCATACCGCCGAGGATCGCGCTTCTTTCGTCGATCGTATTTCTGTAATTGGAATACTGGGAGGAATACTGGGAGAATACGGAAGCGGCCCCGCTGAACGAAAGCCCCGTGCCCGTGATCAAAGACGAGATATCGTCCGGAATGTCCTTGCCGGTCGCGTCCTTTTTCGTAAAGGATGTTTTGAAAGAATCGATCTGCGACTTTAAATTCGTCCTCGTAGACATATCCAAGGTGGACATATCCACGAGGGTTCTGGCTTTTTGAAGACGATCCAAAGCCTCTAGACGGATATGCGAGGACCGAGTCGAAAGATCGGACCAATACGCCTGAAGATCCGACGTCTTCTGTTGGAATTTACCGAACGCCACGGTCACTTTTTGGATTTCGAGTTGGAATTCCAAACTCGCTTCCGCGCCGGGATGCGCCGTCGCATATGTTCTATAAACGTTCAACGCCTGGGAGAAATCCGACTTGGCGGATTGAAACGCGGACAACTGATCTCCCCATTTGCCTAAGGAATCCGAAAGCCCCGATTTCCAAACGTTGAAGTCGTCCATTTCCAGATAACTTCCGTTTAAATTCAGCGTGGTGGAAAACGAACCCAAAAAGGAGGAGATGTCGTTCATCTTGGAATGGAAGGCCTGATACTGACCCTTATCCGTATCGTCGAACTGCGAAAGCAGATCGTCCGACTTGACGAGCAAAGGATCCAAACTTGCGGAGAACTTCTCCACCGCAAACGGAAGTTTTTCCTTTTCCACGTTACCGTTCTGTTCGTCCCTGACTTTTTTCGCGAGGGCATCCGTCAGCGATTGAAGCTGCGCCTTCACCTGGGCAGCGCCCTGGTTACCGAACACCGACACCAAAACGATGTTATCCGGTCTCAGCAGATCGTTCACCTTTTGCAAAAGCGTTCTTCCCGGATCCGAAACGGCGTCCTCCAAAAGTTTCAGTTTTTCCTTACCGGTCTCGAAGGATTGGATCCGGTTCCAAAGATCGCCGAAAAAATCCTCGGTGCGTTGCGCGTTGGTTTGGTTGTAGTTTTTGGAGAAGTAAACCTTCTCGTTCTCCTTCAACTTCTCGCGGGCCTCTGCGATCTGCAGATCGGCTTGATAGATTTCGAATTTGATACCGCCGTTGGGATTGTTGGGATCGTACGTCGCGGCGTCCGTGTTTAAGGAACCGATGTCGCCTAGCATTTCGGAGGAATTGTTCAACGCCAAAATCTGAAGTTGTTTCGCTTCGTCGAAACGTTTTCTCGCCGCGGCCAATTCCGATTGGGCGACTGCGAGCGCCGCGCTTTTTTCCTCGGCCAGTTTTTTCGCGGCTTCCAATTCGGATAAGGAAGTGCTCGCGGGCGGAGTAGAATTTCCCGTCGTACTTCCGGAATTCGGGTCGGTACCCGTTGTACCTCCTACAACCGGACTTGTACCGTTGAGTTGTTGGAGCAAAGCGAGATATGCGTTTTGTCTGGACTCGTAGGCGGACTTAGCCGTGTTCAGTTCCGACTGGATCGTAGCCAAGTTGGAAACGTTCACGTTCGCTTCCGCATAATTGACGACCGCTTGCGCTCTGGCTTTTTTCTTTTCGATCTCCGCGAGTTCCGCTTTCGCCAAACGGAATTCGAATTCCGCCGAACTGAAAAGATACGGATCCGAAGAGGAACCGTTGTCGTCCAAAACGCCCGAGCCTCCGTTGTTGCCGAGAACATCCTCGTCGTGGATCTTATTCTGAACCGACGCGACGTATTGACGGAACTGCGACTGAAGCGTGGACCATTTGTTTCTTTCGACCGTATAGGTATTGATCAAAGCCGCATCGGGCGAGGATTTTTTGTTTTCCTTATCGATCTGATCCTGATACCAAGCGATGTTGGAAACGATGGAAGAGATCGTATCCGCGCTGGAAAGAATCGTACCTTGCATCCCGCTCAAGTGCGCGACGTATTGTTCCTGACTCACGGAAAGATATTGATTGAGTTCCTGAAGAGCCTTTTCCTTATTCTGTTTGAGTTTGAGTTCGGATTCGTCCCATTTTTTCAGGCCGTCTTGGATCTGTTTGTCGATGTCCTGCGTCCACTTCGCCTTCGCGTCCAAAAGCGCGTAATACGCCTTGGACCATTTGTCCTCGTTGCGGATGCGTTTGTCCTCCGCCTGACGGTCGTATTCCAGTTTTTTGACGATCAATCTTTCGATCGCTTCGTCCCACAACGCCTGACCGTTCTGAAGAGCCTGAAGGATTTTTTCCTGCGGATTCTCGCCGGAAACGTTTTCATAGTTGGAAGGAAGCTCGCCGAAGTCGTCCAGGTTCGACAGAAGCTGACCGGAAGCCGGATCCAATTGTTGCTTGGTCTTTTCGATCAGAAGTTCCGTAAGTTTGGTCGGATCCTGTTCCTGCGCGATCGCGATGTCCGTATCGCGGTTCAGGGATTTAACGAGACTTTGACGCGCGGGAAGTTTGATTCCGTTCTCTTCCAGATTGAAATAATTTTTATAGTAGGCTTCGATTTCGTTTAACTTCTTTTCGAATTCGATCTTTTCCGAACCGGTCAGCTCTACCGCGGCGGAAGAACCCAAAATCGCGCCCTTGATCGAAACGATGTTGTTTTCCCAGAGCGCCCTCACCCCGTTGATCCCGGACTGGATGGCGCCGTCCCAAGCCGCCAAACGCGCGTTAGCATCTCCGGTCGTCGCGTTTTTAGCCGCGTCGGCGGCCTTGACCAGATTCTCAAGAGCCGTCCGGATCTCCTTTTTTTTGTCCGTGGTGAAATACGATTCGAAATCCTGCTTATTCCGGTTGGCTTTCCAAACGCCCCGTTTTTCCAACATCTCGTTTTCGAGATCGCCTTCCCATCGGTCGGCGACGACCCGTTTCTGATCCTGAAGTTGAATCCGGAGTTCTTCCCTGCCGGCGGAAGTTCCCGTGAATTTTTTGAGTTCCTTTTCGATTTCCAGATTGGCGTTGGCTTCCCACTCCGCGCTCAAAATCCGCTTACCGCTTTCGACGATGTTCTGCCATTGCGCCGCATCGGTCGCCTTATCCGCGGCGTTGTAATAGGATTCGAGTCGACCTTTTGCCTTGTTCCGATTTTCGAAATTCAGATCGAAAGGATCGGCGGCCAAGGAGGAGAATTCGAAAAACGGAACGATCGCGAATTCGAAAAGAAAAACGAGAATCATCTGAAACGCGATCGTTTTGGTCCAGCGAAAGCCGAAAACGGACGAGGCGGCTCTGATTTTACCCGCGAAAAGATCGGACGTTTCCTGAAGAAACACGGCTCCTTCCGGTCCGGAGCCGTTGAAAAGCGGACCGAACGGAGCGGACTTGCGAAAACGGGACAAACCCGACGGTAAAAAACCGATTCCCTTATCGAAGAGGGAACGGAGTCCGTCGGAAGCGAAAAATGGAATATTCGAATTTTCTGATAAAGGATCGGAAGAATTGCGGTTTTCGGAATCGGAAAAGGATGTGGAGGAAATTGGATTCAACATAATGGATTTAACCCTTTGGAAAAATTTGGAGGAAAATGAAAAAGTAAAACGAGATAGCGATGGAATTTATGCAGAGTCAGCACGAGATCCGGATCCTCGGAGACAAAAATCGAAGGACGAAACGGAGCGATACGAAGACGCGAATCGAAACGATCCGCAATCCGATCCGCAGGACCGGAAAACGAATCGGAAAAACCTCGCCGCAAAACCGCGGGAAAACAATCCGCAAAAAAGGAAAGCACGTCGTCCGAATCGGAGGACGAAGAAGAGGCGTTTTCCAAGCCGGACGAATTCGCAAAACTATGGACTCTCGAAACGTAAACCCGAGGATCGCAGGTCACTTTCAAAAAGAAATCCAACTGAAACGACAAACGCCGATTTTCTTCCAGATAAAAAAAGACGGGATCGTTGACGTTCAACAACGTGTGTCGATCGGAGAATTCGGAATTCGAAGAAGCGAGAATCCAATTCCTCAGAGAGGAAACGTCCGCGACATTCGAAACTGCAAAACGATTTCTTACATTCTGAGAAATGGAGCGAGAAGAAAAAGAAGAAGAGGACGGAAATCGAAAATCGTTACGCGAATAAGCTCTCGAATCGTTCGAAAGAAAATCGGATTCGTATTCCAGATCCGCTTGCTCCATACGATCCGACAAAAAGGAATCGGAAACGTAGGAACGGACCTCGGCGTGCGAAGAAATAAACGGACAGAAAATGCAGAACAACAACATTCCCCAAACCGAAAGATGATTTATTTGCCGAAGAAAGAACACAAGAATTCCTTAGGAGTGGAGAATGAAAGAAAGTTAACCGCAAAGTCAAGTCTTTTTAAAAATCAACGTGTAAAAGAAAATGCGAACGAAGCGTTTGTTTATAAATTGATATTACTTTTCCATGATCGAACAAAACGAAACATGAAAAAAATTTTGAAGCGTTGTCCGTAATCGCAAAGGCGAAGATATAAAAGAAAGGGGAATTTTTAAACGTTTCGAAACGTAAAGACCGCAACAAACAATCCACGCTTTAAAGACGCGTATCGCATAGGACGGCGATATTACGTTCGACTCATCGGCATTGATTCTATGCAAAGAATAGATCGATCCTCAAAAAAACAAATTATATTATAAATTTATTATATAGATCACTCGCAAACTCCTCGTAAAAACGAAACCGAATTCCTCCCGATTCCCCGCAAAACGACTTTCTTATGATAAAATGATGATTTACGGGGGAATTCCGGTCGAAAAAAATGCGTTTTAGAATGCGGAATCTCGTCATCGCCCTTATAGTCGTCCTCGTTACCGGACTTCCCGCGGATACGGGCGAACTCATGGGGGATTGTAAACCGAAAGAATGGGTTTGCGTCCTCACCCGAAACAACGGGGATAAAATCGAATTTTTCGTCCACAATCGAACCCCGAACGGGGAATTTCCCTTTAGCCTACTATTGAATTTTAATTCATTGGATAACTTGAAATCCGACCGTTCCTTGCCTCTCAAGCTGATCGCCAAGGGAAACACGGAACCGTATCAGATTTTGAGTCTTTCACCGATCGACGTAACAAAACAACGTTCCTACGCTTACAATTATTTTCTACTTCCCGGAGATACGGACGCTTCCGCCGCAAAAGACGTCGTATATCGGCTTCCGTATGAAACCTCGGCAAGGGTAAGTCAGGGTTACAACGGCAGATTCACACATTTGGGAATCGTTCCTTATGCGGTGGATTTTACCATGCCCGAAGGAACTCCGGTGCTCGCCGCAAGGGAAGGTCTTGTGATCGCGGTTCAGGATAAATTCCAAACCGGAGGATTGAATCCCGCGTTTAAGGATAAGGCGAACTTTATCCAAATACTCCACAAGGACGGAAGTATCGCGGAATACGCCCATTTAAAATACAAAGGTGTGCTGGTCCAACACGGACAAACCGTAAAAACCGGAGAAAAGATCGGCTTATCGGGAAACACCGGATACAGCAGCGCTCCTCACCTTCACTTTCACGTCCTCAAACCCGCCGAGAACTTTCGAACGATGGAATCCTTTCCCACATCCTTCCAAACCGACGAAGGATTGTTAAACGAACTCAAGGAAGGGACCGTCTATTGGAACCCGTCCTCTACTTCTCCCGCGGGAAAGATGTTTTTCGAGGAGGATTTCAGGATCTGTTCGGAATTGAAGAATAAAAAGTTGAACAATTGCGATTCCGAATTCGATTCCAAAAAAAATCCGATCTTAGCCTTCGAAATCCGCAAACCGGGCAAACATGAATTGACGGTGGAAGTGTGTAATCCGGATTCCGTGTGCAAACGGATCGATTGGAATCTGCAGCCGGAATGGAAATCCTCTTTTTCCTATTTTGATTGGAATATCTTTCCGGAACAAACCGGAAAGTTCCGGATTCAGGTCATCCACGACGTGGAAATCCTCAAAACCTGGTTTGTAGACCGTTAAAAACGAAAATCGTCGCCTCGGTCCGAACTGCTGCGGCCCGGTCTTTCGGCGCGGAATTCAGACGGGAACCGATCGATAACGGATGAAAAAATCCTCTCCGGCTCTGCGGACCTTGGCCCTGTTCAACGTGGAATCGTTGGCCGAATCGCGATAACCGAGGGCCAAAAGGGAGATGGAACGAAGTCCTTTTTCCTTTAGATTCAAAATTTCGTCTAACGCGGCCGGTTGAAATCCTTCCATAGGAGTCGCGTCCACGCCTTCCATGGCGGCCGCCACGATTCCGCTTCCCAACGCGATGTAGGTCTGTTTCGAAGTCCATTGAAAATTCTGATCGGGAGATTTGGATTTCATCCAACCGAGCATAACGTTCCGAAACGCTTCTAGGGATTCTGCGGGAACTCCCCGCGTTTTTACGATCAGATCCAGATATTCATCGATCCGTTCTGCCGTAACCTGATCCCAAGCGGCGAAAACCAACAGGTGCGAGGATTCTTCGATCTGAGGTTGTTGAAAGGCAATGGGACGAATCCGTCGTTTTAACTCTTCGTCCTCGATGACGAGAAGTTGATACGGCTGTAAACCGAATCCTGACGCGGACAATCGGATCGCTTCCGTGATTCGTTCCAATTTTTCCGGGGGAATTTTTTCTCCCGTCATACGTTTTGTCGCATATCTCCAATTGAGTTGTTTCAACAAATCCATTCGAATTCTCCTTTTGGAATCCGCCGAAAATCGCAACATTCGTTTCTCCGACCTAGGTGGAATCCAAGATGTCATCCTGTTATTTACACCTTAACAAGTTGAAGCAAGATTTTGGAAAGCAGAATTTTTAAAATTTAGGTCGTTAAGGAGAGTTTTTTTCTACATTCACCCCGAACCTGTTCCAAAACGTCGGCAAGGGAGAATTCTCCCAATTTTGCCTCTAACGCGGCCTGGGCCTGGGCGAAAAGACATTCTAAGGTGGGAAGAATTCCCATTCCGACGGAACAATCCTGTTTCGGATGGTCGTGAACCGTAAAAAGGCATTCGGAATCTTCGATGGCCCGATAAATATCGGAAAGTCGGATCTCCGTCGCTGGTTTGGCGAGGGAGGCACCGGGAACACCTTGGCGGGTCAATACCAATCCGGCCTTTCTCATCTTACCGATGAGGGTCCGCACGATCGCCGGATTCGTCCCCACCGATTCTGCAATCGTATCAGAGGTCGTATCTCCCCCGTTTCCGTTTTCTAGAAAGGTAAGAATGTGAATTGCAACGGCGTAACGACTTGGGATTGCCAATTTTTGTTCCTCAGGCAGTATTCATTGGTTTAGACGGAGCTTCGGCAAGAAGAATTCAAGTTTTTATATGAATAAAATCCGATTTATCATTTTATAAAATCCCAAATATTGAGCCTCGGTTTAAAATCGAAAGAACGCCGAAATGCGAAATAACCGGAAAATTGTAGGATCTCCTAAAATCGCCGGAGAAAACAAACCGAGTCCTAGGTCACTCCGCGTCCTTTCTCAAAGAGGAGTTCCTACGATCCTTTCTATCTCCTATCATTACGAACTTGAAACGGAGATTCGCCGAAAAAAACGTAGGAACTCCTCACCTCTCCGCCCTCCTCCCACCGCAATCGTCCTCCACAGAAAAAACCTCGAAAATGCGGGAACTCTCACACACAGCGTCTTCTCGGGAAAAGCCGCTGAATTCCTACAAACCCAACGTCCAAAAAGAGAAAGCGGCGGTCGGACGGAATTCACCCTTAGAATCATTGACTCCCGGCTACGCGGGTTTAAACAGGAATAGAATCCCTTATTTTTCCGACGCAAAGGGCAATTCCAATACGCAGGATATCCAAGTGTCAAAATCGAAACTACAGGAACAGACGCAGACTCTTTCCGCATCTTCTCAACCGGAATCTTCCAACGGAAATCACCCGGAAATACTACTCACCAATCCGGATATATTTTTCGATCGGGAACTTTCCTGGATCGATTTCAATCGGCGCGTATTGGAAGAAGCCTTCGACGTGGAAAATCCGCTTTTGGAAAGACTGAAATTCTTAAGCATCACGGAAACCAACCTGGACGAATTCTATATGGTGCGCGTGGCGGGACTCCGCAATCTCGTCAAGGAAGGGAACGACGAACGGAGTCTTAACGGAGACAGCGCGTCTGAAATCCTCTCCGATCTTTCGGACAAGGTGCGCGCCTTCGTCCGCGAACAATACGAATGTTTCTCGACTACATTAGAAGAATTGCAAGCGGCCGGAATTCACGTGATTCTCAATCCTGAAGAATTGACGATCGACGAAATCAAACAAATCCAGTCGTATTACAAAGAGGACGTTTCGCCCATTCTGACTCCTCTCGCGATCGATACGGCACACCCCTTTCCCCACATTCTCAACAAAACCCTCAACCTCGCGATGGTCCTTAGCACGGACGACGAAAAAACCGGAGGTAAAAAGGACCTATTCGCCGTGGTGCAGGTGCCGTCGGTCCTTCCCCGTTTTTTACAACTCAAAGGAACGGGAGAGGAAAGAAGATTCTTCCCTCTCGAAGAGATCATCAAACTGCACGTAGACGATCTTTTCTACGGAATGACGGTGAAGGAGATCTATCCGTTCCGGATCATACGCGACGCCGACATCTCGATCGACGAGGAAAAATCCGTAAAGGACCTTTTGATCACGATGAAGGACGAACTTCGCAACCGAATCTGGGGCGACGCGGTGAGAATGGACATCCATCAGGGGACCTCTCCCTTCATCAAAAACACGTTACGCGAGCTTTTGGAATTGCAGGACCACGAAGTTTTCGACGTCGCCTCGCTGTTGAACATCAACGACGCCATGTTCTTCTACGGATTGGATCATACTTCCAAACTCAAATACCCCTTCTTCCAGCAGAAGACCACGCTGAAATTCGAAACTCCGGAAAAGATATTCGAAGCGATCAAAAAGAAGGACCGACTTCTTCATCATCCGTACCAATCCTTTTCGGCGATCGAGGACCTTCTTAGGATCGCGTCCGAAGATCCCAAGGTTCTCGGAATCAAGATGACGCTCTACCGAACGAGCGGTGATTCTCCTATCATACAGTATCTCGGGCAAGCGGCCGAAAACGGGAAGCAGGTCACGGTTCTCGTCGAGCTAAAGGCCCGTTTCGACGAGGAAAGAAACATCAAATGGGCGCAGAAACTCGAAGCGCGGGGCGTACACGTAGTCTACGGGGTCGTCGGATTAAAAATACATTGTAAGATGCTTTTGGTCGTCCGCAAAGAGGACGATCATCTTGTGCGTTATGTGCATCTTGGAACGGGGAACTACAATTCCACGACTTCGAAATATTATACGGATCTCAGTTTTTTCACCGTCAACAAAGAGATCACCGAAGACGTTTCGACGATCTTCAATACGATCACGAGCTACGCCAAAATGCCCACGCTCAATCAGTTGTCCGCCTCACCGCACAACCTGAAATCCACGTTCCTGACTCTCATAGACAAGGAAACCGAAAACGCGAAAGCGGGAAAACCCGCGAGAATCTGCTTCAAGATGAATTCGCTCGTCGATCCACATATCATACTTTCCTTATATAAGGCGAGTCAGGCGGGCGTAAAGGTGGATCTGATCATACGCGGAATCTGCTGTCTCAAACCGGGACTAAAGGGGATTTCGGAGAACATCACCGTTCTCTCCATCGTGGGAAGATTTTTGGAACACACCCGGATCTACTATTTTCATTCCGGCGGCGTCGAATCCGTCTTCCTCGCGTCGGCGGATTGTATGCCGAGAAACTTCGAAAGAAGGATCGAGGTTCTTTTTCCGATCATCGAGGCCAAAAACAAGGAAAGAATCAAAAAGATCCTGGACGTCCAGCTGCACGACAACGTGAAAGCGCGTTTCCTTCATCCGGACGGACACTACCGCAAACGTATATTGGGGAAGGACGAAAAACTCGTGGATTCGCAGATAGAAAGGATGAACTTCGCGGAATAAAAGACGCTAATATTATGACGACAACGACCACCATCAACAAAGCCGAACTCAAATCCCTGATAGGACCGGGAAAAATATTCTTTAAGGACGATCCCGACTTCGACTCGGCGTCCTTTTTATCCTTCGGAACGGATCGCACCAAAGTGTATCGGCCCGACTTCGAAATTCTCGCGTTTCCGACGAATACCGAAGAAGTTGCAAAAATCGTAAAGTATGCATATAACAATGATTTGGCGATCGTCCCTTCCGGAGGCCGCACCGGATACGCAGGAGGAGCCGTAGCCAAGGAAAAGGAATTGGTCCTCTCCCTGTCCAAGATGGACAAGGTTCTGGACTTCGATCCTTTTTTCGGAAGCATCAAGGTGCAGGCGGGGATGATCACGAAAAATCTCCACAAGGAAGCGGAGGAACGCGGATTTTATTTTCCCGTGGATTTCGCATCCACAGGATCCTCCCACATCGGAGGAAACATCGCGACCAACGCGGGCGGCGTGCGGGTGGTTCATTACGGCCTGATCCGTCAGTGGGTGTTGGGATTAACCGTCGTGACAGGAACCGGCGAAATCCTCGAATTCAACGGCGAACTCCTGAAAAACAACACCGGCTACGACCTAAAACATCTTTTTATCGGTTCGGAGGGCACGTTAGGCGTCATCACGGAAGCGACCTTAAAACTCACCGTAAAACCGGTCGACAATCGGGTCCTGCTCGTCTCCGTTCCCGACTTTCCGTCGATCCTTTCCCTTTTCAAGGAAACGCATCAGGTAAAGGTTCCGCTTCTCGCGTTCGAATTTTTCACGCAGTATTGCCTCGGAAAAGTGAAGGCGCACCTCGGGGTTCCCGATCCGTTTTCCGTACCGAGTCCGTATTACGTTTTGATGGAATTCGAAATCGGAAACGAATCCGAAGACGAGAAATTATTCGGCTTTTTGGAATCGATCACCGAAAAAGGTCTGATTTCCGACGGAAGCCTCGCGCAAAACTCAAGACAAGCCGAAACGTTCTGGAAATACCGCGAAGGAATCAGCGAAAGTATATCGATCGAATACACCGTGCACAAAAACGACATCTCCCTTCCGCTCAGAAATATGGAACCGTTCCTCAAGGAAATGGAATCCCTGTTAAACGGAAAATATCCGGGTTTCGAAATCGCCCTTTTCGGCCACGTAGGCGACGGGAACCTGCACCTCAACATCGTCAAACCCAAGGATCTTTCCGACGAGGAGTTCTTCAAAAAATGCAAGAGCGTGGATCCCGATATGTTTAGTTTATTACAAAAATATAATGGATCCATCAGCGCCGAACACGGAATCGGACTTTTAAAGAAGGACTTTCTCCGTTTTTCCAGAAGCGAGCTCGAAATTCTCCTGATGAAGGAAATCAAAAAATCCATGGACCCCAAGAACATCATGAACCCGGGTAAAGTGTTCGGATGATTTCCACGAGCGGATCCGGCGGAAAGAAGCCGGGTAAAAAAAAGAAAAAGATCCAATCCGAACACAGGATCGTGATCCGCGCCCTGACTTGGGAGGATTACGAGGAAGTGAAGGAGATCATGGATATCGTCTTCCCCGAATTCGACGGTGCGTGGAAAAAGAATCAGTATGAGTCCCAGATCAAAAAATTTCCCGAAGGACAGATCTGCATCGAGGACAACGGCAAGGTCGTGGGCGCTGCGATCAGTCAGATCATCAAATGGTCCGACTACGGGGATAACCATACATACGAGGAAATCGTAGGCAAAGGGGATCTCAAAAATCACGACGAAGACGGGGATACGCTTTACGGAGTCGACATATTCGTCCATCCGGAATACCGCGGTCTTCGCCTCGGTCGCAGACTTTACGACGCGAGAAAGGAACTCTGCGAAAAGTTGAATCTAAAACGTATCGTGGTCGGAGCTTGGATGCCCGGATATGAGAATTACGAAGACAGCATGACCCCCGCGCAATACATCGAAAAAGTCCGCGATAAGGAGATCTACGATCCGGTGCTTTCCTTCCAGTTGGCCAACGGATTCCACGTACGGAAACTCAAACGCGGATATTTCGGGAACACGAAAGGTTTCAGCTCCTACGCTGTACTTTTGGAATGGCTGAACATATATTACGAAAAGGAAGAATCGACTCTTATCGGCGGAAAAAAGACCGTAGTCCGGGTCGGGGTCGTTCAGATGCAGATGCGTCCGGTCTCGGGAATAGAGGAGCTTATGCGTCAGGTGGAGTTTTTCGTGGACACCGTCGCGGGTTACAACGTCGATTTCGTATTATTTCCGGAATTTTTTAATGCGTCTCTACTGGCGAAATACAACGACCG
>NZ_NPEF01000329.1 GCF_002811955.1 Leptospira ellisii | reverse complement strand
AACGAGTTTCGTCTATAACATGAATATCCCTTCCGATTTCGTCGCCTCGATCGAAAGCCTCCGAGTCACGAAGTTGGGCAGACGCACTTATGTGGATACGTATTCAAAGAAGAATATCATCGGCGGAATCGCCGATTTTTATCTGGGCGGCTCCGATCTGGGGCATTCCACGGAGGAGGGTAGCGACTTCGCGGCTTTTTTCTCGGGGAAAATTTCCCTTACTCCTTTGTCGCTCGATCAGACCGAATTTTCGATTTTAAAGGATCTTTCCACAACTTTGTTTAAGAATGTCTGAAAAGGAAAAAAGGAAAAAATCCGCTTCCGCAAAAAGGAGAATTCTCCAGGAAATAAATAAGGAGAATTTTCTTTTGGCGCTTACGCTGATCGATAGGGAGATATCCTCCGGTTCGGATGATCCGGAATTATATTACAATTTTGCAATATGTTGCGCTCGGACCGGCAACTATAAGAAATGCGTTTCGGTTTTGGAGGATCTTCTCGAGAAATTTCCGAGATTCGGCGAACGCGAAAGTTCTTTTCTGATGATCATCTTCGCTTTTATTCACAATAAGGAATACGGAAAGGCCTTGGAGAGGTGCGACGAACGTTTAAAACTCCAAGTCGACGATTTGAAAATTCTTTCCATGAAGGCGTTTGCGCTCGAAAAGTCCGGTAAGGTCGAAGAAGCGATCGAGACGCATAAGAGAATTTTGAGACTTCGCCCTGATCATAAAAACAGCCTGAATTCTCTGGGTTATCTTTTGATTCATCAAAGGAAAACGACGGAGGAAGAATGGAAGTTGGCGGCGGAATGTCTGAAGTCGGCCTTGAAAGAGGAGCCTGAAAATCCCGCGTATTTGGATTCTTTCGGAATTCTTCTTTCGAAGGCGGGTAAAAAAGAAGAGGCGATTTTCGCTTTTCGTAAGGCGCTGTCTAAACTTCCGACTCATCCTGAGATTCTGAGACATATTGAAAAAGTCGAAGACTCTACTTGACAGTGCGGGTTATTTTAAAAACATGGAGTCGGAAACGGGATGTAGCGCAGGGGTAGCGCATCTGCCTTGGGAGCAGAGGGTCGTAGGTTCAAATCCTATCATCCCGATTTTTCCAAAATCCTCCTCAAGACTCGGTAGCTCAGTTGGATAGAGCAACTGCCTTCTAAGCAGTGGGTCGGGGGTTCGAATCCCTCTCGGGTCACCAGGACAAACAGAGATGGAGAACGTAGCTCAGTTGGTAGAGCTCCAGTTTGTGGTACTGGCCGTCGCGGGTTCGATTCCCGTCGTTCTCCCCAGTTTTTGCGGGAACTCCCGGTTTTTCGGTCAGAATTTAATCCTCACTGAGCCAGATATCGCTCAAACAAAGTTTCTTTTCCTTAAGCTGGTCCTTTTTTTCCGTCATCCAAGTTCCCTGAACCGTCCAGATGAACATGTTTTGTGGGAACTCTACACTTTCCAGAGGGGAATACAATTTGTTTAAAGGAATTTCATAATCAGTCAGTTTCGAGAAATCGAGAATCTGCTCATTTATTACTGTATCTTTGGGCATTCTAAGCTCTTTGTCCATATCAATCGATTCCCGAAGAAGAATGGATACCTTAAGATTTGCGTGTGTTCCCGCACAAGCAACTATATGAAGATATTTCCAGTTCGAAATCGTAGGCTTACCTTCTTGTAAATGATGAGTTTGCCTAAGTTCCAACTGAAAATCCTCCTTTTTAATCGAATTACGTAGTTTAGTCCAAGTCGTTTCAGGTTTTCGATCTAGTAAATTTGTGATGTTAGAGTTGATGTCGGATAAATAGGAATTCGTAAAGTCAAAGGCTAAGAAAGGTGGCTGTCGCAAGTAAAATTCTATCTTTTTGTTTGTTGAGTCAAAAAGGAACGAATTACCCGCTACAATTATAATTGGAAATAATAAAATTAAACAATAAATCAGTAGATTATTCTTAATCACAGATCTAAGTTGCGGGAACTCCCTTGTTTGGGCAATCAGATTATGTTTTAATATAGCAATAGAAATTTGACGGAGAAAAGTCTATGAAAATCGGTATTGCCGGTGGAACAGGATTAATCGGTTCTGCGTTAACCTCGCGATTGATTGAAAGAGGGGAAAAAGTAAGAATATTTAGTCGATCTCCACAGTTTCCCAGAATTTTTGTCGGAAAAGCGAACGTTGAAATCAGTTCAAGTCTCGCTTTGAAGAAGGAAGATCTGGAGGACTTAGATGGAATTATCAATCTTGCCGGTTCGCCAATTGTCGGTACACGATGGAATGAAAGTGTAAAAAATCTAATTCGCTCTTCTCGAATTGAATATACGCAGAAGTTAGTTGAGTCAATCGATAGAATTGCGGGAACTCCGCTTAAATTTTATTTTCAAGGTTCTGCAATCGGATACTACGGATCTTATGATAATGATATAGGCTCTTTTACGGAAAACTCTGTAGCAGGTGATGATTTTCTCGCTTCTCTCTCTAAAGAATGGGAGAGTTCTTTTGAAAGAATTCGACCTTCGGGAATTCGCCTTTGCACATTGCGAACAGGCGTTGTTTTGAGCTTGGCTGGAGGAGCATTGAAAAAGATGTTGCCACCTTTCAAATTAGGTCTTGGTGGTCCAATAGGAACCGGAAATCAAATAATGAGCTGGATCCATATAAATGATATTGTTAACGCGATTTTGTTTCTGATCGATCATGATAACCTTTCGGGAACTTTCAATTTGGTTTCACCTAGCCCTGTTTCGAATGAGTTTTTTTCTAATGTTCTTGCTGAGACATTAAACCGGCCCTCTTATTTTAGAGTTCCCACATTCGTAATTCGACGAATGTTTGGAGAAGGAGCGGACGTTATTTTAAAAGGACAATCGGTTCTTCCTACAAAACTACTGGAGGCAGGATTTAATTTTGATTTTCCCGAACTCGATTCTGCGTTGCGGGATCTCCTTCGTAAATAACATAAAAAATTGAATTTAATCATTTTATTTCCCTTTTTTTCTTCCGTTGTGAATTTGTGAAGAACCGTTCCGGATATGAAGAACAACAATGCTTTTGGAAAGGAAGTTTTATCATCAGGTTCGAAAAATAAGATTACATGTTCTTTTTTGATTCCTAAAAACGTATACGGAAGTTTGACAAATTTAGAGAGGAATAAAATCGGAAAAAATTTGGAGATACTCTTGATTAAATATAGAAATCGAATATTAAAAAGTAAACGATTTCATAATAGAACCGCTACTTCACTCTATCAGAAAAAAGGAAATGATCTTCTAAAATTCAATGTTCGTATTTCTGCCATTTATTGGGAGCAACTTACTGT
>NZ_NPEF01000328.1 GCF_002811955.1 Leptospira ellisii | reverse complement strand
TTAGTCTCCATTCAAGTGGACCCGACTCATCCGTCCGTTTCCAACGGTTTGTCCCAGAATTTCACCGCGACCGGAATTTATACGGACGGAAGTTCTCAAAATCTGACGACGCAGGTGACTTGGGCGTCCTCCGACAACGCCGTGGCGACGATCGACAACTCCGCCGGAAACCAAGGCAAGGCCACGACCTTACAGGTCGGAACCACGAACATCACCGCGAGTTTCGGCGCGGTCGTTTCCGATCCGAGCGTTTTGACGGTGACCGCGGCTACGTTGACCGGAATCACGATCGCACCGACTCCTTCGCTCAACATAGCAAAAGGTTTGAACAGCAATTTCACCGCGACCGGACATTATACGGACGGAACTTCCCGCGACCTGACTTCCCAGGCGACTTGGGCTTCCTCGGACACATCCGTGGCAACGGCGAGTAACGCGTCCGGAACGAACGGTAAGGTGACCGCCGTACAAAACGGAACCGCGCAGATTACCGCGTCTTGGGGAGGGATCCAAAGTTCGAACACGACCGTGACCGTCACCGCCGCGGTTCTGAATTCGATCGAGATTTCTCCGGCGAATTTCAGCATGGCCAAGGGGAATACGAAACAGTTTACGGCGACCGGAGTCTATTCCGATACGACGACGTTGGACGTCACCACGCAGGTGACTTGGACTTCGAGCGACACTTCCAAGGCGACCGTCAGCAACGCTAACGGAATGGAAGGAATCGCGACCGGTGCGGGTACCGGTTCCGCGACCATCAACGCTACGTTAGGCGGCATTTCCGGATCGACGACTCTTACGATCACCTCCGCGGTTTTGGTTTCCATTTCCGTAGGTCCTACGAATCCGTTCGTTTACACTTCGCAGACGAAGGACTTCATCGCGACGGGAACGTACTCGGACGGTTCTTTGCAGAATCTGACGACGCAGGTGACTTGGACTTCGAACGACACTTCCAAGGCGACCATCAGTAATTCGAGCGGAACGGAAGGACGGGCGACCGGGGTGGCCGCCGGCAGCGTTACGATCACGGCTTCCTTGGGAACGATCAGCGGCAATACCGGTTTGACGGTCGTATTCCTGGATACGACTCCGCCTACGGTCGTGAACGTTATGCCTCTCACTCCGACCGCGGTCCGGATCACTTATTCGGAAGCGATGAACGAAACTCAGGCGAAAACTGCGGCCAACTACAAACTAGCGCTGACCGCGGGTTTGACGGGAATATGTTCGGATAACACCAATTTTACGTCCAGCGTCTCGGTGATCTCCGTCTCGTCCGTCAGCGGAAGCGGTTCGGTTTACGTCCTTACGCTCGGTTCCTCGCAAACATCTAACGCCGGTTATACGCTACTCGTGAATAAGCCGGGGGTTACGGATCTTTCCACGGCTCCGAACGCGTTGGATTGCGCCAACTACGGCGATTTTCTGGGACAAGAACAGATCAAAGTGGTCTCCGCTTCCTGCGCCACTTCGAATTCTGTGATTCTCAATTTGTCGAAGGCTCCCAAGACGGGCAACAACACCGCCGGCTCCGCGGAATGTACCGGTTCCACGGAATGCGGAAACCGTTATAAGTTCGCGGGCGCGAGCGATTTAGGCACGATCAACAGCGCGAAAATCCTGGACGGAATCGTATGTAACGGAGCAGCCGCCGACGCGGCCAAGGTCTGCGTGGTTCACAATCTGGTTCAGACCGGAGCGCAATATACGATCGTGGCCGCCAACGGAGCGGACGGAGACGGGTTCGACAATTCGAGCTGGGGATCGATCCGCGACTCGTTGGATACGGAGAATCTTCAATCCTCTCCGAGGGATCGCACTTCCTTTTTGGGCTGCGGAACATCGCCGGTCAATTTTGCGGACGGTCCGATCTCCATCGATCCGAACGCGTCCACCTTCGGTTATCTCGCGGATTTCAAATCCAAAATCTATTCCGGTCCGAGCAGCACCGGAAACGGGGCGCTTCGATTCGACTACGACGGAAGTTTGCCCGAGTCGATCCAATTCGCATTCGAAAAAGATAATACGGCTCAGGACAGCGACGCGACTAACGTGAGTTCGAATACGGCGACCACCCGCGAAAATGCGATCGTAGTTCCTCCGTACGTGACGATCGGCCGCGCAGGTTGTACCGTAAACAATGCAACTTTGGCGTTGGGCTGCGGTCCGGACAACGAAAGCGGAAGGGGGATATTTTCCACCGGAAGTCTCGGCGGTAATCCGTATCTTTTCCTCGCGGGCGCCAAGACGGTTCCGAACGGTTTCGGGGAATACCTTTTCGATTACATTTATTATTCTTCGGACCCTTCCTCCAACGTGAACTTCAAATACATCGATCTCGGATCGATCACCGGGTCCTTGACCGCGGGAACTTCCTCCCTCGTAGTATTGAACGATCGTGTGTTCGCCGGATTCGCGAAATCGAGCAACGACGGAGTCGGACTTTTCGGCGGATTGAACGCGCCGGATTTCGGGTTCGTGACGTTCAACGCCGCGGATGCCGGCGTCGGTTCCTGTACTCCGGGTTCCAATTGCGACGCGTTCGACGGAAGTAAGGGAAGAAGAATCAGGATCGATTTCCTTCCTTATTTCGGAGGACCTTCGACGGGAATACTCGGAGCCAACAACAACTCCCACTTGAATTGGGCGTATTACATTGGAGTGGATTCCATGTTCGTGTTCAAAAATCGGATTTATGCCGCCAACGGCGGATTACACGCCGTGGGTCACAACGGTTCGATCATACGTTCCACGAGCGCGGATCCTACGACCGCCTGTACCGGACCTGACACTTGCACGGCCTGGGTCGAAATCGGACCGAGAAGCAATTCAAAATGGCACAACAGTCCTACCAACAACTTCTTCTCGCTGGAACTCAACAAATTCTACGATCTGATCCCCGGGGACCGCGCGTTCGCGCAGTTTGCGGAATTCAACAACAACCTCTACGTTACGCGAAACGTCTGTGTGCAAAGTTCCCAGGCTTTGGGAATCCGAAGCGCGCCCGGTAACGTGACCGGATGTACGGACGGAACGAACACGAACCGAAGGGCGCAACTCTGGAAATGCGATCCTACGGTTTCGGGTAACGCGACCGAATGCGACGCTTTGGATTGGTCGGTGGTGGGCGACGACGGAAGCGGAATCACGAACATGGGCGATTCCACGAATCGTACGATCACCATGGTGGTCAAAAACGGCTCCTATCTTTACATCGGATACGACAATCCCGCCGGAATCCGGATCTACAGAACCAACGCGGCCAATCCGGCTTCGTCCTCCGCGTCCTGGACGCAGGTCGCCGGAAAC
>NZ_NPEF01000327.1 GCF_002811955.1 Leptospira ellisii | reverse complement strand
TTGGATCTGAATATGCCCAGGATGGACGGAAGGGAAGTCCTTAAAGCCTTGAAGGGTATCCCCGAACTCAAAAAAATCCCGGTGATCGTTTTGACGACTTCGCGCGAGGAGGAGGATATGATCCAGACATACGATCTGGGGGCCAACTCCTTCATCCGAAAACCGGTCGATTTCGGCGCCTTTATCGATACGATTCGAACTCTCGGAGAATACTGGCTGGAGATCGTGGAGTTGCCCTTTGTCCGTTAAAAGGGAATTTTCGGATTCGGTTTCTCTGCTTTTGGCGGAGGACGACGAGGAGGATTTTATCCTCTTCCGGGAATACGCGGGCGATATTCCGTTTCCGAAATATAGGATCACCAGGGTCAAGTCCGCGGAAGAGGCTATCTCCGAGGCGAAAAACGATCCTTCCGGATTCGACATCTTCGTCATCGATCATTTTTTAGGATCCTCCAACGGAACTGATTTGTTAAACGAATTGCGTTCCGCGATCGGACCCGTCTCCGCGGTCCTGATTTCCGGTTTGTCCGAGGAGGAAATCAGACGAACGGCGATGGACGCCGGTTTCGCGGAATATTTGGGTAAAAACGATCTATCTCCCGCTTCCCTTTCGAAGGCCCTTTTGAACGCGCAAAAAAGGACCGCCGATTTTACGCTTCCCGAACCGGAAAAAAAAACGAACGGAATCGATCCTCTCGACTTTAAGATGGAGACGATCGGAAAGTTCTCCGGGGGAATCGCACACGATTATAATAATATTCTTAATATCATCATCGCGAATCTGGATCTTATGGAGATGCAGTGTAAGGACCATACCGATCTTCTAAATCGGATCCGCGCAGCTCAGAACGCGGTTTTGCGCGCGGTCGATCTCAATAAAAAACTTCTGAACTTTTCCAGAAAACAATCCCTCAATCCGGAAGCGTGCGATCCGAACGCGCTGATTTCAGAGTTTCTGAAAAATTCGAGGGAGCACTTTCCGGAAAACATCCACGTTGAATTCAATTCCTACGGGGAAGGGGATCTTTGTCTGCTCGATAAGTCCGAATTTTCGAACGCATTCTCGCAGTTGATGTCGAACGCGAAGGAGGCGCTCGCGGAATCGGGAGGAGGAATCCTCATCGAGACGTCCTTTGTCGTATTAAATTCTAAATTCGGTATGCGAATTCGGGGTTTGAAGGACGGCCATTATCTTCTTTTGAGATTGAGCGACACCGGAGCCGGAATCGAACCCGGCGATCTGGAGAAGGTTTTCGAGCCGTTTTATTCCACGAAACCCAAGGGTAAAAGCGCGGGGTTGGGGCTTCCGACGGTTTACGGTTTCGTTCATCGTACGGGAGGGAATATTTTTTTGGATTCGCATCCGAAAATCGGGACCGATCTTTTCGTCTATCTCCCGATACATAACGTCAAGACACGTTTGCAGATTCCCGAATCGGTTTCGAAACACGCGATCTATTTCGGAGAGGAATCCGCGTACGCCGATTGGTTGTCGCTTTATCTCCGTTTGTCGGGTTATTCCTTCGATACGGTTTCCGATTTTTACCGTCTTCGCGCGTTGACGGACCGTTATTCCGCGGAAAAAACTGTCCTTCTCTCGTGCGTCTGGCAGAAGGGTTTCGAGGAATGGAACGAGTTCGTTTCGGAACGCATCCGTTCGAATCCGAATTTGGAAATTTTTTATTTCTCCTCCTTAAACGGAGGTCCTACCTCGGAAAATTCCCGTAAAATCATCCGACCCGTTTCCGGAAAATCTCTTGAGAATCATTTTAAAGGAGTATAAGTTTACCACTCATGAATTCGAGCGCCGTACCTAATCTGCTGATTCTCGACGACGAAGAGGAGATCGCGGGAATTTTGGGCGATCTCGCGAAACAATGCGGTTTCGACGTCGCCATCACACACAAAGCGGACGACTTCTTCGACACGTTAAACGAAGCCGTTCAATACATCATTCTAGATCTTATGATTCCGGGGGTCGACGGGGTCGACGTTCTGCGGATGTTGTCCGGGAAAAAACTGCCCGTTTCGGTCATTCTCATCAGCGGCGCCGATAGAAGGGTTCTGCAAAGCGCGGAGGCTCTCGCGATCCAGTACGGCCTTAAGATTTCGGGAGTTTTGGAAAAGCCGATCCGTATTCAAGAATATCAAAGAGTACTAACGGGTTTGATTTCGGACAAAAAACAGGAGGCTTCCAGTCCTGCGTTCGCCGGAAAACGAGTTTCGAAGGAATCGGATTCAGCGATCACTCCGGAAGAGATTGAACGCGCGATTCGAGAAGACGAATTTCTTCTTTTTTATCAGCCGAAAATAGATTTTAAAACGGGAAAAGTAGCGGGATTCGAATCCCTGGTCCGCTGGTCCCATCCGGATAGGGGTTTGGTTTTTCCGGATTCCTTTATCCCTACGCTGGAGAGTTTTCCCACGCTTATGGACGCGATGACGGAGAAGCTGATCCTTCAGGCTTTAAGTCAGTGCGCCGTCTGGAACCGGGAATTTCCCGGGCTTGCGGTGGCGGTTAACGTTTCTCCTGTGAGTCTCAACAAGCTGATTCTTCCGGAAACGATTTCGAAGATGATCGAGAACTTCGGTTTAAAGAACAGCCAGCTCATAGTGGAAGTGACGGAAACGCAGTTGTTGGAGAATATCACCTCCACTTTGGACATACTTACGAGGATCCGGATCCGCGGCATCGGTCTTTCGGTGGACGACTTCGGCATCGGTTATTCCTCCCTGAAACAGATCCATCGTTATCCCTTTACCGAATTGAAGATCGACCGTTCCTTCGTCAGCGTGGCTCCGTTCGATAAGGAAGCCCTGTTTATCTGTCAAGCGGCCATCGATCTCGGTCATAAGCTCGGTATGACGGTGGTCGCCGAAGGGATAGAGACCTTCGAGGTGGGCGAGTTGATGAAAAAGGAGGGTTGCGATAAGGGGCAGGGTTACTTTTACAGTAAGCCGATGCCTGCGGAAGCGGCGTATCAATTTCTTTCCTCCTTTCGAGGCTGAACGTTTTCTAGTTTACGCGCGCGCGCCGGATTCAATTCTTCCGGTTATATGAAAAATCTCCTGCATGATCCGGATTTTCCGGTTCTGATTCGGGCGTACCGTTCCTCCTTGATGCGCCGTTATTCGGCGTCCAATTTGGAACGTTATCCGGAATTCAAAACGATTCCGCGTTCGACGATCGACTCGCTTCTCGGTTATTTTTTGGAACTTCTTTATCCCGAATACGAAGGACGCGTTCTTTTGGACGGAGCCTTCCAATCCCTTTCCGGTTTCGTCCACAGTCCCTCCAAAGTTTTCGGTCTGATCGGATCGTTGGGCGCCGCCGCGTTCAGTTTC
>NZ_NPEF01000326.1:1129-3402 GCF_002811955.1 Leptospira ellisii | reverse complement strand
CCAGTATTTACTCAGTTTTGATCTTCCCTTTGATTTTTTCTTTAAACCGAAGATTTGTTTGAGTTTCGCAATACAGTGCAGCTTCTCTGTGAAACCTAAATAGAAGAGTCCGGATATTCCGATACGCCAAATTCGTCTAATGCACCCGCGCAATCGAATTTCATTATTTAACCAAATGATATGGAGGATTGAGTGATTTATAAATTTGTTCCATGGAATATCGACTGCAATTTTCTATATTTACTTCTCCCATTCCGCAAAACTGTTCAGTCAAAGCACGATCATTGATATTTCGAATGGCCTTGATTCCATCCTCTAAATACCCGACTCTATCAACGATCCGTGATTTTGAGAACCAATTCATTTCGACCCGCACTGCGTAAATTCCTACGAAATGAATATGGTCGTTCGAAGCCGCCTGGATGGGAAATTCTTCGGGATTTTGAACGTGATAGTAAAAATTCGATTGTAATCTTCTCCTGGCTGGAAAGCCGACATCAGTAATATATAGTTTTGAGCCAAGATCGGCCTCTACTAACTTAAAAACGGACGTATCTACTTTGAGGAAAGAATTCGCTTTCTGCCAAATTGAAATCCGATCGGTTTCGTATGTTTCCGAATTTTCATCTTTGCTAATCAAGTCTCCTCTTGGCGAAAAGGTTTCCACTTTACAAGTGTCTTCTTTTTTTAAGTCCTCTAAAGGACAGTCGCGAGTGAAGTAGGCTAAATTCGGCTGCGGATATGTGATGGAATATATTTTTCCGAGTAGTGGGACATCGTATTCTTCATACATGAATATTCCCATAGCCAGAATCTTCTTGTTCGTATTTTCGGATTTGGGTTTTAATATGAATTTATAGTCGATTGATCTGCAAGAAAACGAAGATAAAACAAGCGTTCCGATCAGGATCCATTTCAGTTTCGATAACCACATAACGCCAATTTCGTTTATTTCCAGAAAAAACCAAGCTGAAAACTATTTTAGTAAAACAATAATTGAATGATCCTTTTCTTTCAGATTGCCTGTTGAGAAATAGATCGGAGTATTCTGGTCCACAGAAATTACAATCAATATGCGGGGAGAATGAGCGCATTGCGTTGCATTTATTATATAGATGACAACTAACTTTTTTCGTCGATTTTTTTCTTAGCCCGTTTTACGCGAATCGGCTTGCGGTTATGGGGAATGCCGAGGTTCGTAAGTATTTCCAAAACTTTCGGGTGGTTTGAATTACCCTTGAATACATTTAAAACCGTATAATATGGAATGCCTAAAGGATGGGCTAATTTCGCAACTTCCGAGATAGGCCTTTGCAGTTTCGCTATGTTTTTGCAGGCTTCAATTAACTCCTTTCTGAAAAGTTTAGGTTGAGTATCTTCCAATATTGGCATGGATTCCTTTTCCTGTTTAGAAATTTATTTCGGACATGCGTATTAGGGAATTGCTTAATGAGACGCCCATTCTTGAAGACCTTGATCTTCTAACCAAACATGATATGCCGGTAGTAAATTACGTTTTTCGAGATAAAATTCCTGTAGCGCACATCTTGTAAGTAAAAGATCGCGAATTTCGGATTCACTTCGGACATAACCATCCGCATTCTTGAGGTCTAAAACCTTCATGCTTTGTTTTAAATATTCTAATTTGTATCTTGTTATCATCTATGTATCCTTCCCGGTTTCTTCTAAAGGCGTTTATTATTCTTGTTTCCCGAACGTTTTGAGGTTTGGCTTTTTATAGTATACTCATGGCGCGTAACAAATCCTGAGTTTATCGGCTTTTGGAAGTAGATATAATTCTCGGCCGGCCAATGGAAGACTTACATTTGTAAATTCTTCTTCGATAAGAAACGATCCTGAATCGGAAGGCGGCAGTTTAGAAATTTTGCAAAATTCTTGCTCTTTCGAACGGATCATTTCAACTCCACACTAACTTTTGCTGGCTTTAGAATGAATGAAATGATAAATTGTATAATACAATTAGTCAATTTAAAAAATTGCTTCATACAATAATATGACAGATCCCGAAGTACTAAAGCGTATTAAAATCGTTTTCGAATACCTTAAAACGGTTAAAAAGTTAAATCAAAAACAGCTTTCCTTGGAATTCGGATTATCCGAAAGCACGATGACTCGATTACAAAATGGTCAAAATGCAGTCACCGCTCGATTTCTGAGCCAATTGAAATCACTTTTTGATATTTCAGACGATTGGGTTATGGCTGGAACGGGCGAAATGCTTCTTCCAAAAGGGAATTTGAATCCTTCTGTAG
>NZ_NPEF01000326.1:0-1080 GCF_002811955.1 Leptospira ellisii | reverse complement strand
CTGTAGAGGTAGAGGAGGATCTAAAATTGCTTCGAAGAATCCGTAAAAAGCCAGGTTTAGGGGATTTAATTGAAGTCCTATTAAAACTTTCCGATCGAAATTTAGCTGCCATTAAGGCGTTAGCCGAAAAATTAAATTCTAAATAGCACAAACATCCTTTATTTTTGCTTAAGAAACAAAAAATAAACTATTTGAGTTTTTGGAGCAAATGTGACATAATTAGTGTTATGTCACAAACAATAGAAAGGCTTGCAGTCAAAAAAATCAGCGGTTTAGAATCCCCCGATCTCCTCCAAAAAATCAAAGACTTCATTTCTAAAATATATTCAGCTGCGGGTTATACGGATTCTCCTTGGAAAAACGTAAATTATGATCTTTGGTCTACTTGGTTCTATGTGGAAGAGGAGGAGGGAATTCTCGCCGCAATGAGAATTACTGAAAAATTTCCTTGGAATTTTATTCCTTTGGAAGTTGCTCTTATTCAAGGAAACGATTTCCCGCCCAAACGATACGGCGTAATTGAAGAAAACGTCGCGGATTGGAATTCAGTGGCATTTATAAAGAGTGCAAAAGGTGGCAAAGCCGCAAAGTTAACTTTCATTGAAACGGCAAGATATTGTGTTACGAAAGGTTATGATATGGTATATGGAATGTATAACCCTAAGTTAACCGGTATTGAAAGAATTTACTTTCGAGAAGGAGCCTTGGAGTCTGAACGATATACGGGCCCTATGTATTTTCCCGGTTTTTATCTCAATGGTGAAATGTCTTGGTTTCGAGTGGTAGAGATCGGAAAAGAGTGTTTACAGAAAATTGCCTCAAAATTAGTATAACTAACATAATTTTGAGGAGAATTTGTCGATTTGGTCAGTACTTGTATCGGTATATTTGTTTTCTCATTGGGGTTGTATATTCGAATTTTTGCCCCGAAAGAGTCCGTGCGAAATTACTTTTTCTACCTGACAATTTCCCTTTCGCTATGGATGCTTTTTCTTGGGCAAAGGGCTTTCTTCGAATTTGAGTTTAGAAATATTCTTATCAATTGGACCTTATTGCCAATTATTTTCGCTCCTTATTTGT
>NZ_NPEF01000325.1 GCF_002811955.1 Leptospira ellisii | reverse complement strand
GGAATTCTAATATTCACACTTTTTAACGGTTCGGACGTGTTTCTTCTTTTAAAGCTGAAGGAATCCGGAATGGACGACGCCTATTCCATCGGAGCCTACATATTCTACAATCTCGTCTACGCGGTCGCCGCCTATCCGCTGGGGGTTTTAGGCGACAGAATCGGTCTGAAAAGGTTGTTTCTTTTCGGTTTATTATGTTACGGTTTGGTCTACTTCGGAATGGGTTTCGGAAACTCCGACTGGATCCTCTGGATCGCCTTCTCCGTTTACGGAATTTACGCCGCATCCACCGAGGGAATTTCCAAGGCGTGGATCACGAACCTGGTTCCCAAAACGGAAACCGCCACCGCGTTAGGCACCTTTAACGCGTTTCAAAGCGTATGTATGATTTTCGCGAGTCTGATCACCGGATTTCTTTGGACGAGCGTGAACTCGACCTCCGCGCTCTGCGTTTCCGGAGCCGCCGCGCTCGTATCGGTAATTTATCTGTCCGGCTTTCGGGAACCCGGAAAACAAAAAAGCCCCTGACGGACAGAGGCTTTCAATACGGGCTTGGTTTTCGATTTTTTTTCGGATCGTAAATAGGAGTATTAGAATTCCGTGTTATTCTACCGAGATCACCGAAATCGTAGGGAGTTTAAAGCCGAGAACCGTCGCAAGGTCCTTTCGGATCTGATCCCGAACGCCCTGTTTATCCTCGACCAAAAGCGCCTGACGGAGATAGAATTCGGCCGCCTTCAGATCCACTTCTCCCAGGGCCATGGAGACGCGGTATCGAACGGAAGAATTTTCGCTTTTTAACATGTCGCAAAGCGCATAAAAACTCTTATCCGCAACTTTCATAATATTGACGATGGAGTTCAAAATCGCCGCTTTCGTAAAATCGTTCTTTTCCTTTTCGAGGGAGGAAACGAGAAAGTTGACGGTTTCCTTGCGGTTCATATATTTCAAACCGTCAGCCGCGGAGGCGCGGATATAATAATTCGGATGACCGAGCGCGTTTACGAGGACGTCCTCCGATTCTTTGGCGTAGGGATAACTTCCGATGGTTCTCAGGATTTCTCCCGCCGCGATCACCATCGTATAATCGTCCTTAGACGTAAAATAAGGTTCGTCCTTTTCGGTGATCGTAGGCTCCAGCTTTTTGTATTCTTCGATCGTCGGTTTGACCGCGCTTTCCTGATCCATGACGGACAGAGCCTGTGCGACGGTGAATTTCAGATAAGGATGATTCTCGAGGGATTTAGGGGTTTTCGGATTTCCCCTTAGGGCGTTCAAAAGCGGACGAACCGCCAGTTTGTTACTCACGAATTTGAGGTAATCCGCGGCTTCCACCCTCTCCTCGTAGGATCCGGTTTCCAGTTTTTTGATCTGCTCGAAAAAGACCTTGTCCGCGTATTCCACCGCCTTATCCGCGGATAACACCGGTAAGACGACCGAACACAAAAGAAATACGGAGATAGAAATATTCTTAAACATGGAACTCCCTCCCTTGTACTATCGGTTTTTAGGAATCCCGTCTTAAAGTATCAGGCTTCCTTTTCTTTTACGCTTTCCGCGATTTTGCGGATTTTTTCGGATAAATCCTCCAAAGGTAAATCGGATTCCGCGGATTCTTCCAGCTCTTTTCCGATCTTTTTGAGGTCTTCCTGAATCCTAAGTTTGTTTTCGGAAGCCCGGCTTGCCATGTGGGTCAAAAGATCGTCGCGGTATTCCGTGGCCATTTCCAATTTGAGTTCGCCCAGGGAGATCATGGATTGAAGGATTTTTTCGAGACGATCGCGGGTGAGATAATTGGCCCCGATTCCGCCCAAAACCAAACGGCCGAACAAGGAACTGATGTCCTTACCCGTTTCGCGAATCAAAGCAGAAAGCATGAAATTGGAGAATTCCTCGTTTCTTTGTCCCAAAGAAACCTTGAGAAAAGTTTGTCCCAGAATTTTGGGAGTGATATCCGAACCGGACATATTATCGATCACGCGAATCTCTTCCCCGTTGATGATCATTTCGGCCACGTCCTCTAGAGTGATCGTCTTACTCGTTTCGGGATCATAGAGCCTTCGGTTCGCGTATCGTTTGAGCACTTTCATTTTAATTGGTTGCGTCTTTTACGCATCGCACAATTCTAGAATTCGCCGGAAAACGCTTCGGTCAAGCAAAATACCCCATGCAAAGCCTATTGTTCGATTGTATCTTTTTAAACGGACTTACGAAAAAAGAGGAAAAGCTGCTCTTCGCTCTGCTGGATTGGAAAGAAATTTCCACGCTTGAATGGACCGGCCCGGGAGGATTTCCCGAAACCAAAAACGCGGAAGTGGTGGTAAGGAGAACGATCGACGTCGCTTCGCTGCAGACCTCCCTCGACTGGTCCAAACAACCCTTACTTTTGGGAAGAGTCGAAGCGCCTCTCTTAAAGGAACTTTCCCGATCCGGTCTCAATTATTTTTTGAATTTGGAAACCGACTCCCTCGTGGATCTGCCGCTCGAAAACGTCCCCCAAAAAAAGGACCTGACGGCAGTCGTAGTAGGACCGTACCCGCTGTTGTATCGAAGAATCAGAGCCAGACTGCGCCTGTTGGGATGGGAAACCTATCCTTGTGCGGAGATCGGAACGTTGACGGAACGGTTTAAGGAATTCGAACCTGGACTACTTTTCGTAGACTGGGAACGCCTCGACGTGAAGGAAACCGTGGAAAAACTGCGGAACCTTCCGCAGAGGGCCGTGTTTCCTCCGGTGATCGGGATACGGGACGTCAAACGGGAAGGTCTTTTCAGGGATCTTTCCGCGGGGATACGCGACTTTTGTCCGGAATTATATTCAGAAAAGGAAATATACGAAATTCTGAATATTTCCGTATTTGAAGAACGGAGCGAACAACCCGGGTTCGAGAACCGAAGACGACTGACGTTCGAGTTTCGTACAGGACCGAAACCGACGGGAATCCGCGTCGAAAAGACCAAGCCGATCGGTTTTTGGTCCGGTCGGACCGAATCCTTCAAACTCGCGCGCCTCCTCGTGTGGATGGACGAATTCCTATGAATCGTACGCAAGAAGCATAACGTAATAATTCGAAAGGAAGGATGAACATAACGAGTCATCATTTCGCGTTGAAACTTAAGGACGAAAAATAAACGCGGGCCCCTTCCCGTTTTGTTATTGAAATAACGATTATCAGGATAATCAATGAAATTCCGGTAACAACGCCATGCCCTCTTCCAAGGAAACGAAAACCCCCTCTTTGATCGAAACGGCCTTCGCCTATTATTTCCACAGAACGGACCGTCTTTTAAGATTGCATTTTACGAAACTCATGTCCGACCACGGCGAGGATATCACGGTCGAACAATGGCTGCTGTTGAATCAACTCGCGACGCTGGGAACCGCATCCCAAACCGATCTTGTGGATAAAACGTTCAAAGACAGACCGAACATAACGCGTCTTTTGGACG
>NZ_NPEF01000324.1 GCF_002811955.1 Leptospira ellisii | reverse complement strand
CGCTGATCACCGTATCCCCCGCTCCGGTGACGTCGAACACCTCTTGGGCGACGGTGGGAATATGATAAATTTCTTTTTTAGAAGTTACGTATATACTCATCCCCTTTTCCCCTCTTGTGATCATCACGGAAGGACAGGAAAGTTTTCGAACGATTTCCTCTGCGGCGCTCAGAATCTCAAGATCGGTTTCCAGCTTGCGTCCGACTGCTTTTCCCGCCTCGTGATGATTGGGCGTAAGAATGCTTACTCCGTTATAAAGAAAAAAATGACTGACCTGCGGATCCACGGTCACGATCTTATCGCGCTCCCTGCAGAGTTTGGAAACTTCCTCTATGATGCGCGGAGTCAGGGTTCCCTTGTCGTAATCGGAAAGGATCACCGCGTCCGCGGAATCGATTCTTTCGGAAAAGGCTTTTAGAAGGGAGTCCTCTTCTTCCCGGGAGATCGGTTTGAGTTCCTCTTTATCGATTCTACAAACCTGCTGATGACCCGCGATGACTCTGGTTTTGAGGATGGTGGGAACCGATTCGGATCGGATCAAAAAATTCTTTTCGGTATCCGAATTCTCCCGAGCCAAAAGATCCAAAAGAATATTCGCTTTTTCGTCTTTACCCGCTCTGCCTAAAACGACGGACTTAACCCCGAGCGAGGAAAGATTTTTGACCACGTTTCCCGCTCCCCCTAAGGTAATTTTTTCCTTACGAACCCAGACGACCGGGACCGGAGCTTCGGGAGAAATACGGTTCACTTCTCCGATGAGATATTCGTCTAGGATGAAGTCTCCGATTACGATGATGTTGAGATTCTTCAGATTTTCCGTGGAAGTTTGAAAACGATTTCTGTCCAAATAATACAAATTCTACCGAGCCTTGGGATTTTGATTTACGGTTTCTCTCTAAGCAGTTATAGTATCCTTCCCGTGTCAACCACTACTGTCCCCATCTTTCCGTTGCCGGAAATCATTCTTTTTCCGGGGACATATCTGCCTCTTCATATCTTCGAACCCCGTTATCGATTGATGTTGGATTATTGTATGGAATCGGGAGAGGAGTTGGCCGTGGCTCCGATTCTTCCCGCGAAGTCCAGAGCGCCTTCCAAACATCCGGAGATAGAAACCGTATTCGGTTGGGGAAAAATCATCCGCAGAGATCCTTTGCCCGACGGGAGATCGAATATTCTTCTGGAAGGAAAGGGGATCGCAAAACTCATCGACTACGAAACCGTCGAACCGTTTCGGGTCGCGAGGATCGAAAAGATAGAGCCCGATTTCGAATATCTTCAGGACGAGGATTTTAAGAAGAATTTCGAGAGACTTCTTTTTTTGACGAAGCGGATACTTTTATCGGAAGGCGCCGGAGAAGATCTGATTCTACGGATGAACGAACTCATAACGCATCCCTTCCCGATCGATTTCATCGCCTCCATTTTGAATTTTGAATTTTCCAAAAAACAGGAGATTCTCGTGGATCCCGATCCGATGGAGAAGATGAAAATTCTGATGAACATCGTGGAAGATTTGAATCTGAAGGAATGAATCTTCCCTTGGGATAAGGGTAAGTTTCCGTTTTCGCCGATACAATTTTCAAGCCGGTTCGTTCGGTTTTTATCGTTTTTTGAGAAACGATCGAACGATGAGAGGAACCATGTTTTAATATGGGAACCTTACTTTTAACCGCGGATCGTGTGATTCGATCCAAACTTCGGGAAGATAAGACGGAAGTCGTGACTTTACTCGTGCCGCAAGCGACCTGGCTCAGATTGGGAGAATCGAAACGCAAGTATTTGCCGAAACAAATTCCTATGTTGCTGCGGGTTTACGGTAAATATTTAACCTCTATCGACCGCTTAGGAAAAAAAGCGGGAAAAACCTTATACCAGCCAAGTTACGGTCGCGATTCGATGAAGAAAGTGAATGTTCGATTGCATACGGGAAGTTGGGCTTTTCTCGGTGTGCTGGCGCAAGCGCACGGCGTGTCGCGTTGTTTTCTTTTTAATTATTTGTTGTGGTTGGAGGAAGTCGGAGTGGGGGATTCTATCGTGGATACGATGAATGAGGGAGGTCCCACATTTCACAGGTCTTACAGCTATGTCCTCCACCTCGATTTATCCAATAACGAGATCGTTCGCAAATTAATCTGCGAGCCGGAGCATACTTTTTACGTTTTCGATTATAGGGATTGGTATTCCGAAGAATAAATTCCAGCCGTTTCGCGTGTCCTCGCAAGAACCCCTATCCTTCCCACATCCCCCTTGCGCATATGATAAAAAAAGAATACACTTATATAACCGAAAACTCCGAGAGACCAAGCCGGAATCGCCTTACGCTCTCAGAGCGCTCCTTCGAACGTCGCTGTCGCTACCTTCTCTTCCCCTCGAAATCGAACAAAACGATGGCCGCAAAGCGAGCGCCCCGTCAAACATCGCCCTCGATTTCCGTTTTTTACGGAACGACTTTTTGAAAAACGCGACGTGAAGTCACGTAACGATCCACCCACCACTTCATGGAAATCTTATCGATCACAACACCTCTCGTGGAGGAAGCGTGTGCAAACTCTTTGTCGGAAATCACAAGACCGACGTGGGTAATTTTACTCTGATTGGGAGAGGCCGAAAAAAAGATCAAGTCCCCCGCCCTCAACTGACCGTGGGCAACCGAACTCCCCGACTTGGCTTGATCTCTGCCCACGCGGGGAAGGATCTTGGAAGGAACGCCGACTCTTAAATCCGTCAACGAGCTGAACGTAAATCCGGAACAGTCCACTCCCTTCTTGGAGGTTCCTCCCCAATAATAGGGAGTTCCGAGCCATTCCTTCACAACTTTCATCAAATTAGAAGAATTTAATATTTCCCATCCGTTCTTATCGGGAATCATCGGAGCGTCCGGTTCTACCTCCGGAATCAAAGGCGGATCCGGAATATTCTCCTGAAAGCCGAACTTGGGACGATCACCGATTATGATCTCTCCGGCGGAATCCAAACTTCCGTCCAAAACCTTTGCAGAAGAAAGAACCCCCGTCCAAGTTTCCGAGGATCTGCTTTTCGTCCCGGAATGGATCGATTTAAGCTGAGCGAGAAATTCGGAGGCGATCGTATAACGATCATTTGACGGATTAAAATATATCGCCTGACGGAAGGCCGAATCCGTTTTTTCGAAAGGGGACGTCCCGCCTTTGTTCGGAAGTAGACTCAAAATTCGGGAAGCAAGACGGTTTTCCGGAATCCCGGCGTATTTCCCCGCGATCAACGCCCTTCCGCCAGCCAAAATGGAAAATCCGTCCCATTTGGATTTTAGAGCGGTGGACAAAAATACGTTTCGAATCTCTTCGCGGATTCCTGCCTTTCCGGTTTCTTTTACGAACAACGAAACTAAGGCGAAGTCTTTTTCCGAAAGTTTCTGTTTCGTTAAAAGGGGGATCGCGTCCTCTGCATCCGTAAAACGCATCCCCGAAAGGGAAACGTAATAT
>NZ_NPEF01000323.1 GCF_002811955.1 Leptospira ellisii | reverse complement strand
GAGTCTTGTCTTCTAAAACATATCCCTTGTAAATCCGGATTGTTCCGTTGTCTAAGGGCCGTTCATTTAAACGAAATCCACGCCTTCCGTCCAGTTCTGGAAATTCGACGACTTCGTGAACTTCCCCTAAAATTTCCTGAATAACAAACTGACCTGTTATTTCGTCATATCTCCAATTTATATCTTGTCTTCCCGTGAGTATAGGAGGGAGCGCCATTTACCTGTTCCTTGCAATATAGCGTAACGTTTCAATTTGTGCGAGATACCCGGACAAATATTTCTCTAGTGTTTGTTTGCCACCAAAGGTAAGTTTGGCGTTTTTCTTCGTTGGTGCGTTATTGTATTCCACTTCGACAAGCGGAACCGTGTGTGTGATAGAAGTGTTAGAGCGAGTTCTAAGAAAATCGAAATAGATTACGGAATCGGGAACGTTTCGAAACTCAAAACCGACCTCTATGATTTTTTGTATTTTTAAAGCCGCGATATTCCAAGGACACTCTATCCACTTGGATTCAATTCCAATCGGAAAAGATTTCTCGTGTTTAGTTCCGAAAGAATCGATTACATAAAAAAGAACCATTCCGTCCGGGTTCGTGATAAAGTCGTCTTTGACGGTTGCGTAGAGATAGAAATGAAAATCTGTGAGACCGATCTTTCTTTCATTAAAAGTCTTTTTGTAAGTAACGAAGTCGGCGCCGGAAAAGATCAGTTTGTGACATTTCGAACCGGAAACAAGCGTGTCGTTCGTAAGTTCTATTTTGAGTTTTGTCGGATCAGACGATGACCAAGTAGAAAGGGTGTCTAAATCATCGAGAGTTTCGTAATAACTTTTTGAAGGAAAGGCGATCGCATAATCGCCGAATTCGTAATACCGAAACGGAGCGTTTTTGATCGTGATTAGGACTCGCGGCTCTTTGTGAAGTTCGAGAAGATTTTTACAAAGAACGATGGCTATTTCTTTTGTAAAGGAAGCCGGAACTTCAACACTTTTCGTTTTTCTTCCCCACTTCTTTTCCGAGGTTTCGTTGAGTTCTGAATAAAGTTTTACGGTACCCGACCCTTCGTCGCTTTTCGCAAAAATTTCGACGTAGTTCCAAACCCAATCCCGATCGATTTTGATTTCGAGGTCGTTGTAATCCCAACCGACAGCGAACTTGTCGATTATCTCTTCTTTCTTTTTTTCTAAAAAATAAAATCCGTCCGCGTTGACCCCGCAATACCAAAGCCCGCCTAACATATCCACGACGAGTTCGATGAATTTGAAAAGCGACATGCCTTCGAGATAGAGTTCTCCGAGGGTTGTTATTCCCGGAGTCGGCTGGATTAGATTGGAAGAATATAGAATCGGAACTCTCTGGCCATAGGTTTTAAAAACTTGGTCAACAAGTTCGGAAACAAGAGTTAGAGGATTCCCCCACTCCACAGGAAGGATTTCAACAGTTCCAAGAATTATATTTTGAGCGACGACCGACGGGTTATGAACTCGAAACGTTAAAGAGTCGATCACTTCTACGACTCGGAACTTTCCTTCGTTATCCGAGTCTTCCGCGTCACGAATATACAATACTTGATCGGGTTGAATCTCAGCGGTGTTAAGGTTTTGCGGAAAAACCACGTTTGGAGCGAGATACAAAATCGCGTCTGTGTTGTTCGTGCCTCCAATTTCTATTTTATGAATATTCCATTTATTAAAATTTGAAATCGTTTCCCCTTCGAGACGCTTAATCATCCCGTAAGATTTGTAAGAGAATCCTTTCTTAGAAGTGGAGGTTTGATCGGGTGTATCATAGAGATACGCCTTCATAACGGATTTTGAATCTATTTTGAGTTTGTAAGAAGCGAAGTCCGGGAGTGGGACGTCGGGCATTTCCGCGAAAATGAGTTCGCCGGATAGCGGTCCGAACTCATTCACGACGTTTTTCATCGAAGAAATTTTCGGATACTGAATCGAGAGAGGAAACTGAGAAAGAATCGATCCGGTGACGGAAGAAAGTTGAACGTTTGAGTCTTCTCCTGGACCTCCGGAGTATTCTTGAAAAATGGTCGCATCCGTCGGCTCTCCCTTACAAGAAGTTCCATACGTGGAACCAAAGCCTTCCGGAAGTCCGGCCTTTTCGCCATGGCCGAAAACGGCTGATTGATCTACTATATAACCCAAAGATTATGATTCATAGCGCGTCCTGTGTCTGATTCGAAGTTGTACGGGTGCATTCACGGCTGAGGAATAAACGACTCGGTTTTTTCCGGGTTTAAAAATTAAAAAACTTCCACCTGTCCAAAGAGTGTTGTTACTCGAATATGTGATCGGTTTTGAAACATTGATTCTACCGCCGATTTGAACCTCTCCGGTTACGGAGCTAATCGTCATATATTTGTTTAGTTCGTTTGCATTGGAAAAAGAAAGACTTTGGATCCTTTGAGTCGCAAATCCATTTCCATCCGCGTCTTCTAAGTCTAAAGAAAAATCAGGATTGGAATTACTTTCCGCGATGAGTTCAAACATCGGATAACCGTCCATCGAGTATTCCGAAGAAAGATAAATGTCGAAGTACCCACCGGACGGAAGATATAGAAAATCGGTATCGGATTCTTCGAAGTCCTCAAAGAGAACATCCATAAGAATCAGCTCGATACTTGCATCCGATACGATTCTTTTTTCCGATCCTTTATCGAATTTCTCCGGGATACTCGAAATTTCGACACTCGCGCGTCTTCCATTTTCAACGTCGATCAAATAGATCGGTTTTTTCGAAGTTAAAAAAAAGTTCGCGAGCTTCGAACGAAAAAGATTGTATTCCAAATCCGATTGAAACGTCTTCGAGTAAGGAAGAGAGAGCTTCCTGGTCGAAATCACGTTGTCGGATTGATTTTTAGATCCCCACTGACTGTTTCTTGCAACAAGGGCTTCGGGAAGATCGAACTTTGTCGGAGAAATTCTCCACAACTGGTCGAGTGTTTCGGTAAGGGTTCTTTTATTCGAATCTTGTAATATAAACTTCAATCTTAACCGTAAACGCCTGCTTGCGTGAGTCGTTTAAGAAGTTCATCGAGCAAGTAGTCCAATAGAGCTTCCTTGTCGATTTGCGTATAGTTTTGGGAGTGGTCCATCCACTCGATATTGATATTCGGATTTAGAATATTCGATTTTGGGATTAGGCTTTCTGAAATGTCTTTTCGAATATCATCCCATCCAGATTCCGGGACGACCACCTCGCGTGGCGTTAAGAGCGCAGGAACCGAATCTTTTCCGGGTATTCCTCCTTCTACAAGTCCACCGATCGAAAATCCCATCCATGGCGGATAGTTCTGAGACTGCGCGGCGGACAAAGCCATTCCACTCGCCGCCATCCCCGCTCCGGCAACGATTCCGCCGAGAACGGTTCCTGTTGCGACACCAATTGCAGGCATCGTCGCCATCGAAACCCCAAGAGTTGGCGCGGCAAGAGCTGCTCCGGCGGCTGTATA
>NZ_NPEF01000322.1 GCF_002811955.1 Leptospira ellisii | reverse complement strand
TTGGTCTCTATGGACACGTTCATGGTCGGTTCCTTAAAAGGAGTTGGAAGAGTCTATTTGCAAACCGTCATCGATTGTCACAGTCGATTCGCTTGGGGAAGGCTTTTCAATACGAAGATTCCCGTTACCGCTGTGCAAACTCTCAACAATGATGTCCTCCCATTCTTAGAAGAACATAACGTTAAAGTTCAGACCGTTCTTACCGATAATGGTCGTGAGTATTGCGGAAGAGAAGATCAACATCCTTTCGAATTGTTTCTTCAATTAGAAGAAATCGCACATCGAACTACCAAGGTCAGAAGACCTCAGAGTAACGGATACGTTGAGCGGCTTCATAGGACCTTACTCGACGAGCATTTCAGAATTGCTGGTCGAACTAAATTCTATGAATCTATTGATGAAATGCAAATCGATCTGGAAATCTTCTTTGAGGAATACAATTACAAACGAGCACACCAAGGAAGAAACATGAACGGAAGAACTCCTTTCCAAGTTTTCATTGCTGGAATCAAAATCGAAGAGAACAAGGAGCTAACTTCAGAAGATTAGTCAATTTCTTTCAGAGAAAGTGTCAGGTGAATACTGTTACTGTACAGCAGTTAGGCGACGTTGGATTATTTTTTATACTGCACTTTAGAGTCATTAGACCTGATGGCCTTTATTGACTCCGATAAAGCATTGATAACATCTCTAGCATAGTAATCAACATTTTCTTTATTAACTCTACTGTCTGGCCATTTTATTTCTTTTTCAATAATTTTTAATATTAGCTCAGCATTTGAAACTCTTGCTGAAGTATTAGGAAATTTCTCAATAACTAAAAATGCAAACATATACCGGTCAACTAAAGCTTTTATTTTGAGCATATAAGTTGAAGTGTCTGTAAAGCTTTTATACTGTTTTAAAAACCAAGCACTAAGCAATTCAATAAAAACAAATAAGAAAGAAGATGACAAAATACCAAATATGACCTGTTGAGTAAACCCAACGAACGAGGCAACTATCTGCCAAGCAATAATTGAGAATATGAATAGTGTAATTCCAAATTTTGTAAACGAGATACCTTTATCTAAAAGTATTGATGCTTTCTCATCGGATAGATTAGATTTTTGAATTAGTAATGAAGCAGTTGTTGAATAAAAGTCCTTAAAATCATCGTAAGTAGAAACCTCTATATTGATCACTCTTTCGGATTTTCTTTTTAGGTCCGTTTCTAACTTGTTTGACTTATTTTTATCCGCGCGCAACACTGAAAACCTTATTGCGCGCTAACTCCTAAACTGAACGAACTTTCCTCCTATAATACTTTCCCTACGAAAATATAAGGAAAAGAAGCCATTCCCCTGATATCAACGAATTTACCCATACGGACTACACTAGGCCCGTTCGGCAATGGTCCGCCTGTATTTGGCGATTGGGACGAAATGATGGTTCCAGAACTACCGCTTGGAATGGTTGCGACTGAAGGAGAGGGGTCAAGGATAAATCCATTTGTTCCAGACCCTGCACCTGCATCTACAGGAAGAGTATGACTATGATTTCCTCCACCATGGTTATGTGCTTCAACAGTATGGATGTGATCTAATTGTCTATCTCTTCTTCGCAACCCACCAATCCATTCAGAATCGGAATCCATAACCGATATAAATCCGCGTCCTTGGAACGCAAAATGCCGAGCTTGATTCGTAATTGCTGTTCCTGGGACTAAGTCTGGAAGCCGATGTTTAAAAAACCGAATCTTCACTCCAGAAAGTGAACCACTTGAATTAACGGCTGCACAGTTAAAACTGATTGTTCTACTTCCAGAAGAAAGAGCTGAAATTGAAAGGGTTGCGTTTGCTGGAATTCCGCCGATCGCCTGCAAAAGAGTTCCGGTCATCCAATTTGTAAAGGAGCCATGAACAAGATTATCCTCAACAAAAGCATCAATCATTTTTTGACATGCTGTCGTATTTGCAAACGTCACTGTAAGAACATTGCTTGAAATCACATAACTAATCGCGTCGAAATCAATTATGTTCGTTCCAAGTGGATCGTATCGGAATGGTTTGTTCAACAAATATGATACAAGATCGGGCATCCCTCCAGCCCCACTTGCATTGATTAACTGATCTGAGGACGCTAAACAAAAAGCTGGAAAATCCGTAGATGCGGCTCGAATATCATCCATCCAAAAAATCTCACCAACGAATTTCCTTTCCTGTTTAAATGTCACATCGAGGAAGTTTTTGAAGAAAAGGTAAACCTGATTGATCCCCTTTACAAACTTCAGTGGATTATTCGCATCCGGATTAATCCCTGTAATAATATCAGTATGAAGGTCAGTTACCAAACCGGTTTTTACGTTTGCCGCTTGTTTTGATTCAATCACTTCATCGTTTTTGATGCGATTTCCCTTGAGACCGCGCCAAACACGAAGATCATTTCCGAGTGTTACTACACCGGATCCGTTTGTCGTGATCAAACGGATTGCAATATCTCCGACCACAAGCGAACCTTGCCGACAAATTAACTCGTATGAATCACCACGCCAAACGATCGGGCCATCTGAAGGAAGATTAGAAGGACTATCGTACGGAGTTTCTTGAAACTTATGTCTTACAACGAGAGTAAAAGTTACATTATTCGGGACAACAATATTTGCCGTTGCTGGAACGCAAATCCTCTTTCCATATTCATCATAAGCGATCAAAGTGTCAATAAGGTCTATATGATTCGCTCCGGTTCCAACGACGATCGTTCCTCCGGAGTCGAAACCGGCACCAAAAGCATCCATGTCGCGTTGAAGCATGGCATTTGATTTAGATTCTTGTTCGTAAATCCAATCTTCCGGAAATACCCTCTTGCCAACCGAAGGGAATGTTATACCTGCAAGTTTATCCATTGACCACCTCGTCATAAGTAGGAAATGCAATCCCGGCTATTATTGTTTGGATTTCCGCATAAAGAATGGTAACGTTTGTCGTTTCATTATTCTCGATCTGAGAAATGAAATCTTTTTTCAATCTTTTACAAGTTCCAGAGAACAATTCGTATTTTTCTGCTTTTATGCGAATGGAATTCGCAAGCTCCGAAATGTCTTCGTTGGAATCGGACTTCGATTCACTCACGAGAGCTCTCAGTTGAGTTTTGAGGATAGTTTTTTCCTCAAGGGAAGAATTTAACCACAAAATCGACTGCTCTCGTAAAACCGGCCAGGATAAAGGTTCATGTTTTGGATAATGCACCAAAACGGTTTCTAATGCTAAATCGAATTTCAAATTTACTAAAGCAATATTTTGAGCTTTAAAATTTGAGATCGTCAAAAAGCCACATTGCAAAAGTTCTAAAATTGTTTTAGGAACGAGTTCATTGTTTTTGATTTTCAATTCGGGGGGAATGTTGATTAAACCGCGATCAGCTTTTTCGGAAAGAGTGAATTCTTTAAGAAAACCTCCTTCAAATTTAAATACTTCTGGAGGAAAAATCTTTC
>NZ_NPEF01000321.1 GCF_002811955.1 Leptospira ellisii | reverse complement strand
ATATAAAGTTGGAGAAGTGCGATGTTCCGAAAAAACTTAGGGATTTTCATTGGGTTGATCCTGTTCGTCAACGGGTTTTTATTTTTATTCCTTTCCAATCCGAAAGATAAGGCAGGGTCGGGTGTTTACGAAGGGTTGCGGTCGTTCTCTTCGCTACAGACCTCCCTTTCGAAAGCGGAGGAGGATCTGATAAAAATACAACTCGACCTTTCTTCCGGAAAAGGAAAGGACGAATTGGGTTCGGAACTTACGGAAGCGGAGACTTCTCTTAAAAAGTTGAAGAAGACGGTTGCGGAATCCGATTGGATTCAAAAGCCGGAAGGTGCGAAATTCGAAAGAAAAATCGCCTCCCTTTTTTCTTCCGCGCAGGAACTGGAGGAAAAGATCAACGCGTCCAAGGATTTGGATCGAGACCGGTCCGACTTACTTCGCTCCTCCTTTTTCTCCGACTTTTCCGAATTTAAGGAGGCGAAGAACGAGATTCTAAAATCCGTGTTGGCGGAAAGCGAAAATGCGGCGGCCGTGCCTGCGAACGACTCCGGCTTTTTTCTCCGACTCGGTGTTTATTCCGGAATTTCCGTTCTGCTGCTTTTATTCCTTTTTTGGTATCAACGCACAGGCGGAAGCGCCATTCAAAAACTGGAACAGGAATCGCTTCGTATGCGTACCGCAGTGGACAACGTGGCGACGAACATCATGATGGCAGATCGGAATCTGAACGTCGTCTATATGAATAAAGCGATCCGCGAGATGTTCTCCAAAGCCGAAGTGGACATCAGAAAGCAGCTATCGAATTTCGACATAGGCAGACTTCTCGGAACGAACATCGATTCGTTTCATAAGAATCCGTCGCACCAAAGAAATCTTCTCGCACAGTTGAACGGAACGTTTCGCTCCTCGATTTCCATAGGAGGACGCGAATTCGATCTGATCGCAAATCCGATCACGGATGACCGCGGGAACAAGTTGGGCACCGTGGTGGAATGGTCCGACGTCACCGAACAGAACAAAAGCGCGGAACAAAGAAGGATCGAAAACGACGAGTTAACGCGCGTTAAATTCGCATTGGATAACGTCTCCACCAACATCATGATGGCCGATCGTAATCTGAACATCGTTTATATGAACAAGGCCATACGCGAGATGTTCTCCAAAGCGGAGACCGACATTCAAAAACAGCTGAGTAACTTTAAACTGAGCGGTTTGATGGGAACGAACATCGATTCATTCCATAAAAATCCGTCGCATCAACGCGGACTTCTGGATAAATTCACCGAAACCTTCCGATCTTCTATCACGATCGGCGGAAGAACCTTCGATTTGATCGCCAATCCGATCGTAGACGGCGAAGGCAAACGTCTCGGTTCCGTGGTGGAATGGTCCGACGTTACCGAGCAGAATCGGATCGCCGAACAAAGGAGAATCGAAAACGAGGAGCTTATCCGGGTCAAAGTTGCGCTGGACAGCACTTCGACGAACGTCATGATCGCCGACAACGAATTTAACGTGCGTTATATGAACAAGGCCGTGATCGCCATGTTTAAAAACGGAGAATCCGATATAAAGAAACAATTCTCCCACTTCGATTTAAGGTCCCTCGTGGGTTCGAGCATCGACTCATTCCATAAAAATCCCGCGCATCAAAGAGGAGTTCTCAGCACATTTACGGGAACACATACCACTTCCATCAATATCGGCGGAAGAACTTTCAATCTGATCGCGAATCCTATTCTGGACTCGGACGGTAAACGCCTCGGTTCCGTGGTGGAATGGTCCGACGTCACCTCCGAACTCGCGGTTCAGGAGGAAGTGGAGGGAATCGTAAGTGCGGCAGCTAACGGTGATTTTACGATGCGGGTCGGTTTGGATTCTAAAACCGGCTTTTTCCTGAATCTCAGCCAGTCGATCAATCAGCTTTTGGAAGTGAGCAATCGAGGTCTCAACGAGGTGGTCGACGCCTTGGAAAGGATTTCCGTGGGAAATCTGACTCAAAAAATCACCAACGACTACCGGGGAACCTTCGGCAAACTGAAGGAATATTCGAACAATACCATCGATAAATTGAACGAAATCATCGGCGATATCATCGTTCGTTCCTCGAGTTTAGTGACGTCCGCGAGCGAGGTTTCCTCCACGGCGAATTCTCTCAGTCAAGGAGCCTCCGAACAAGCCGCGAGTGTCGAGGAGACCACTTCTTCCCTCGAAGAAATGACCGCCTCTATCGATCAGAACGCGCAAAATTCGCGCCAGACGGAACAAATTTCGTCCAAGTCCTCCAAGGACGCGGAAGAAGGCGGAGCGTCCGTGATCGAGACGGTGAAAGCCATGAAGCAGATCGCCGAGAAGATCAGCATCATCGAGGACATCGCGTATCAGACCAATTTACTTGCGTTAAACGCCGCGATCGAGGCGGCCCGCGCGGGCGATCACGGAAAAGGTTTTGCGGTCGTCGCGGAGGAGGTACGTAAACTGGCGGAAAGAAGTCAAAAATCGGCGAACGAAATCAGCAGTTTGGCCAGCAGCAGCGTAGCCATCGCCGAAAAAGCGGGTGATCTGATTTCTCAGATCGTTCCTTCGATCCGAAAAACGGCCGATTTGGTTCAGGAGATTACGGCGGCCAGCGACGAACAAGCGGCCGGGGTTTCCGAAATCAATAAGGCTATGGGACAATTGGATCAGGTTTCTCAACAGAACGCGTCCGCTTCCGAGGAATTGGCGGCGATCTCCGAAGAAATGAATTCGCAGGCGGAACAACTTCGGGAATCGGTCCTGTTCTTCAAAATTTCGGAGGGAGATCCGCGTTATCCGGGTAACGGTAACGCTCCCGTGCGCGAATCGTTCCGCGTAAACGCGAACAAGACGCCCGCGACTCCCTCGCGTAAGGATGCAACAATACCTAAAAAGCGTACGGATTCGGTCGGAATGTCCCCCGTGGATAAATTCGAAAAATACTGATCGGACGTTACGTTATGAATTCATTAGAAGACAACCAGTTTTTGACGTTTTATCTCGGCGAAGAATGTTACGGAATCGGAATATTACATATCAAGGAGATAATAGAATATTCCGGTCTTACGAGCGTTCCCCTGATGCCGGATTTCATACCCGGAGTGATCAATCTCAGGGGGAACGTAGTTCCCGTAGTCGATTTAAAACATAAATTCTTTAAACAGAAATTGGAACCCGATCGAAAGACCTGCGTGATCATCGTGGAGATACATTCCTCGCAATCGGGAACCGGAAAGGAAAAGACGGATCTCGGAATCCTCGTAGAATCCGTAAACGAAGTGATCTCCATTGCTGTCGAAGACATCGAACCGGCTCCTACGTTCGGTTCCAGGATCAAGGTGGATTTCATCCACGGGATGGCGCGTCAAGAAAACGGATTCATCATCATTCTCAACACCGAAAAGATTCTGAATTTGGACGAATTAACTTCTTTGGAGGAAACGCATACTTCCGAAGAGATACTTC
>NZ_NPEF01000320.1 GCF_002811955.1 Leptospira ellisii | reverse complement strand
CGAAAAATCCGGCGCCGTATATCTTTTTGGGAAACGCCAGGATTTTGAACGGGGAATACGAAGCCGCTTTGAAAGCCTTTGAAACTTCCCTCTCTTTGAAGTCCGATTATCAAGAGGCGATTTCCGGAATCGCGGCGGTTCATTACAAAACCGGCAACTACAGAAAATCCGCCACGGTTCTCGAAAAGGCGATCGCGACGTTTCCGAACAACGCGGTTTATCAGAATCAGATGGGTCTCAATATGAAAGGTCTGGGAGAAACCGCAAAGGCGTTGGTCTATTTTACCCGCGCGCAGGAATTGGATCCTTCCTTCGAGGAACCGGTGACTAATCTCGTTTTCCTTCTCATCGCGGAAAATCGTTTTAAAACGGCGCGTAAGGAAGCCGAGTCCTTAAAAGCGGAAACCGAAAAAAAACAGATCATCGCGTTCATAGACGTTTCGGAACAGATTTACGAAGGTGATAAACATCTGCGGAAGGGCGATTTTAAAGGCGCGAAAGGTTTTTATGAAAAGGCCAAAAAAGCGTCTTCGGAAGAACCGTCCGTCTTCAACGCCTTCGGAAGGATGTATTTTATTTCCGGCGATCCGAAAGCATCCGAAGAGAACTTTAAAAAAGCGTTGAGTATGGACAAACAGAACATTCCCGCGCTTCAAGGTTTGATCCGTCTGTATTCCGCGCAGAAAAATCAGGCTTCGGCGAATCAATACACCAAGGAATTGGAGAATCTTACGGGGAACGATCCTTCCGCCGCCATCGTTCTCGGAAGGACATACGAAGATAAAAAGGAATACGAGAAGGCGGAATCGGTATACAAAAATCTTCAGAAGAAATTCCCCAATCACGAAGCGGTTAACTTCCGTTTGGCGATGTTGTATTATAAGATCGCTTTGGAGGAAAACGAAAAGAACAATCACGATTCCGCCCTCAATTGGATCTCCAAAGCCGAAAAGTTGTCCAAGGATATTCCCGAGCTTGCGGAAACGAGAAAAACGATCCAGGAAAATCAGAAGTTCGCGACCGTAATTCCGACGATCCAAAAAGCGAATAAATTGTTCGACGCGGCGCAGTATGAAAAGGCGATTCCTTTGTATCAGGAATCGTTCCAAAAAACGGGAAAATTGACCTTATATATTAAAATAGCTGAATGTTATCTCGCTCTCGGCAACGAGGAGAAGGGGATTTCTATGCTGGAAAACCCTCCGCAAGGAGGACGTAATCTTCAGGCAAGAGAGGCGATCAACGCATTCCTCTTGAGAAAAGGGGAGATCGACAAGGCGGAAGAAGGATTTAAGGAGATTCTTTCCAAAAAACCGGATTCGTATTACAGCCATTATCAGATGGGGATCATCCATCTTCAGAGAAAAAAATACGACGCTTCCGTGGACGCGTTCGATCGTTCCATTCTTTTGAATACGGATTTCGTCGCGGCCCGAATCGGAAAGGGAATTTCCACGTATCATTCCGGAAATAAAAAGTTGGCGAAAGAGGAATTCGAAACGGCGATGCAGCAGGATTCCGAAAACGAATTGGCCCCTTATAATATCGGGATCATTCTCTTTAACGATAATTTATACAACGAAGCGATTACGATCTTTAAGGAAATCATCCAGAAAAATCCGGAATTTCCGGATGCACACTATCAAATTTCCTACATCTATTATAAACGGGGAGATTTGGACGCGGCTGAAAAGGAAATCCGCAAAGCCCTCGAATTGGAAAGAAACGAACGGAATCTTTTCGCTTTGATCCGGATCCTTTCCGATCAAAAAACGAAGATGGCCAACCCTGCGGTGAAAAAGGAGGTTTTGGAATTGGGTCGCGAGATCGCCGAAAAATTCCCGACTTCACCTTACGCCAGTCAGGCGGAAAAACTCGTGATCTCCGACGAGGACAATCCGGTCATACTTCAATCGTATCAGAGCCGCGGAAAACTGACCGGAGTTCCCCTTTTGATCAACGATTCGGTGATTCTGAATTACGGAACGAGCGTGGAATCCTTGGATAAGGACCGAGGAATCCGTCATTGGAGAATTCAAACCTCCGCTCCGTTTAAATTCATCTTGGCCGATAAACGTCTCGTGGGAATTTCCGAAAAAAAGATGGAAGTGATGGATTTAAAAACGGGAATCGTATTACGAGAATCTAAATTACCATCCGGTGAAATTAAAAAGGCGGTTCTTTCCGGAGAAAACATCCTAGTGGAGATGGTTTCAGGAAAAAATTCCAAAATATACAGTTATTCGGATCAGCTGGAACAGAACGGTTCTATTCCTTTCGAAGGCAACTTTTGGTCCGCTATCAAATCCGGAACTTTGTTCGTCGTATCGCAACAAAAGGATACGATTCAAACTTCGGTTTACGATTCCTCTTTGAAAGATACGAATCCTAAAAAGACCAATCAAAAGTCCTTCGGCGATCTGCGTTATTTGGGTTCTTACGATTCCGGAATCTTTTATCTTTCCGGTAAAAAAATCGTTTCTCTGGATAAGGACAATTCCGCTTTTCTAGATCTTCCCGCGGAATCCGCTTCGCAGTTCGTGGTGCGTTCCCCTTATCTTTGGTTTCACTCCGGAAAGACGGTTTATAGAGTGGAGTCAGGTTCCTTAAAGCAGAATTCGTTTACGGCGGAGGCTTCCGATATCGAAGGAATTCTACCGGGCAAAAAAGACGATACGATCGTCCTATTCAAATCCGGAAAGGCGATCCGATACGGACTCGACGGCAAACCGCTTTGGTCTTATCCTTTGAAAGACGAAAACGGAAAGGTTTATTCCCTCGTTTACCGTTAAACTAAAAAGATCACTTTTTTATAAGAATACGATCGATGTAGTAGATCCTCTTTCCTTCTTCCCGTTTTTTTCTTTCAAAGTGAGAGACGGGAAGTTCGGATCTTTCGAATCTAAGTTCGATCTCTTCGGGACGGAATCGATCGTCGTCTCGAAAGAGACGCATTACGCGTCTTGCATAAGGACCGTAATCGGTGGCGAACCAGAATTTCCCTCCTTCCGGAAGCAAAGTCTTTAACGAATAGAGGAACTTCAGATTCATCGTCCTATTTTTATGATGTCTTCGTTTGGGCCAAGGATCGGGAAAGTTCAGCAGTATTTGCGAAAATACGTTTTCGGCGAATACGTCTTCCAGAAACCAATTGAAGTTAACGCAGAGGATTTTGACGTTTTTTAAGGAATGTCTTTCGATTCCGCGGATCGTGTGACGGATCCGATCGAATTTTTTTTCCATAAGAACGAAACCGGTGTCCGGTTTTTTGCGGGCCATTTCGATCGCGACTTCTCCCCAACCCGAACCGAGCTCTAAAAAATATGTCTCGAATTCTTTTGAGAATAAATTTTCTTTTTTCAGTTTCCTTGTAGGACTGGCTTGTAAAAAATATTCAGAATCGAATGGAATCCCGCTTGCGATCGACCACAGTTTTTGTTCGAGATCTTGAGTCATGATTTATCGTCAGAAAATTTTACAT
>NZ_NPEF01000032.1 GCF_002811955.1 Leptospira ellisii | reverse complement strand
TCCGAGCTGACTCCGTTTTCCGCGCTTGCGTTAGTCGCCCTTGCACGGGAGGCTGGAATTCCCGACGGCGTTTTCCAGGTTCTTACGGGTTATCCGGAGGAGATCGCTAACGTTTTGATCGATCATCCCGACGTAAAAAAGATCAGTTTCACAGGTTCCACCCGCGTAGGGAAGTCGATCATGGAACGCTCTTCGAAAACGCTGAAACGTTTGTCTTTGGAATTGGGAGGCAACGCACCCTTTCTCATTTTCGACGACGCCGATCTGGAAGCCGCCGTAAAGGGAGCGACGCTTTCTAAGTTTAGAAATGCCGGTCAAACCTGCGTTTGTGCGAATCGTTTTCTGATTCAAAGCGGGATTTACGAGGATTTCATTCGATCTTTTTCCGAGGCCGTCTCCAAACTCAGAGTGGGAAACGGCTTCGATCCCGATGTAACGATCGGTCCGTTGATAAACGAAGCGGCGGTCGCCAAGATGGAACTTCACGTCGAAGACGCGCTGCACAACGGAGGCGAATTGATTCTCGGCGGAAAGCGTGTTCAGGAAAGGAAATTATTTTTTTCTCCGACTTTAATTTCGAACGCTTCGAAGAATTCGCTTTCCTTTCGCGAGGAAATTTTCGGACCGATCGCGTCCGTTTATCGTTTCGAATCCTTGGAAGAAGGGATTCGTTTGGCGAATTCTACACCTTCGGGTTTAGCCGCTTACGCGTATACGAACGATTATAAGAAAATTAGAATTCTTTCCGAAAGGATCGAATCCGGAATTTTAGGAATCAATGAAGGACTGATTTCGAGCGAACAGGTTCCGTTCGGAGGAATAAAGGAATCCGGTTTCGGCCGGGAAGGATCAAAGTACGGAATTCAGGAATATCTTCAGGTCAAATATGTCTGCATCGGAGGATTTTAACCGGGAAACGATCGAAGTTAGCTTCGTTCGTTTATTTTAAAACACGAAAGCGTTCGTTTTCGATCGAAACCGTTCGTCGGTTTAATTTTAGAATCGTTTAGCGAATTATAAGATGTAACATTCATTCGAAAATTCCTTTTTGCTTGACGACATTGATTTTAAGAAGTTTATAGAGTGCCTGTCATGGACTTAATCTATCTTAATTATTTCTCTTTGGCTTCGCTGGTCGGAGTTCTTTTTATCGGATTCACCGTATTCTTCTTTTTTTCCATTCAGGAGAAGGCGTCGGGTACTTTGCATCTGTGTTTCGGTTTGCTTTGGCTCGGAATTTTTCATCTCGGTTACATGATCGGATTCCCTTTTTACGGACCTTGGTCCGTATTCCACAGATGGATCGTCATTCCTTCCCCTTTTTTGGGATTTCTCTTTTTGATCATGTTCTTCTTTCATTATCCCGAGCCGCTTTCCAAAAAAGTGATCCGTACGGGATTTATTCTGGCGCTCTCCGGAATTCTCGCGATCTGTGCGTGGTATTTTTACGAATCCTTCTCCGCCAAACGCGTGTTTTATTTTTCGGGTCACTATTGGGATTTTCAGATCAATCTGTTCTACAAAGTCTATTCCGCGATGATTCTCGTTTATACCGCGTTCTTTATCGGAATCGGCACTTGGAGAATGATCAAGTTAAAGGCCAAAGAAAGAATCATAACAGGGATCATTCTGATTCCTTTGTCGCTCGTCACTTTGTTTCCGGGCGTGTTGAACGCGATGAGCCGCGACGGTGCGGTATCGAGGGAATTGTATCAGACCGTTCTGGATATTTCCCTCGTGATCGGTCTGTTCGTGATTCTGGTCGGTTACATCAATTATACGAGCGAAAAAACCTCCATTCTCGCGAGAATTATCGGAATCACCTTGGCCACTTTTTTTCTCGTTCTGCAGATCGTAAGTTTATTCATCTTCAACGAGTATGAAAATTCGTACGATTTGATCAAAAGAAAAGAGGCGAAACTTTCCGTGTCCGGAGCGGACGTTTCGAAGGACGTCGCCTACGTCTTTCGATACGATCCCGAAAACGATACCGCGACGGAATTTCTGAAAAGCAGCGACGTACAACCGAACGAAGACGTTCTGCGCGAGTTTCGTTTTTTCAAGATTTCGCATACGTTATTCGAGCTTTCTCCGCTTCCCAAAAAGGCGTTTCTGGAAAAAACGGAGGCCGTACTCGAAAATTCACCTCCGGGTTACGAAGCCTATCGCGCGGGTTTGAAGGAATTTCTCGCCGATCGAAAAGAGGCGAATCTTTCCGGTGAGGACGTGGAACTCTTTTACGAAACCCTGGAAAAGAAATTGGTGGTTTTAAGAAATAAATACTTTCATCTTCCGCCCAAGGAGAAGAACGATTCCGCCGCGTTGGAAAAATTATTCCATTCCGAGACGCCGGGGCTTTCCGGATTTTTAAAGGAGCTCAAACGAAACGCTCTCCATTCGAACGTGACGGATACGGCCCGCCGCGAAAAAATCCTCGATTCGCTTTTGACCCAGGTCCGTAAGCAGGACGAAAGAACGTATAAAGGGGAACGGATCTATGAATTGGGGGGAAAAATTCCGAAACATTTTATTTCCTATTTTTACGTTGCGCCGGACGGTAAAATCTACGACGTCGGTTTTCGATACGAATCTTTGCGGGAATTCCTTCATTCCACCGGAAAAATCCTATACGTTTCCGCGTTGTGCATCCTTTTACTCGTTCTTGTCGGTTTCCGTTTTTTCTTTCAAGGCGCGCTTTTGAATCCTCTCGAAGAGGTCGTAATCGGTCTGCGGGAGGCGAATTCCGGAAACCTGGAGTATAGACTTCAGGTGAAAGTGGAGGATGAAATCGGTTTTATCGCGCGTTCGTTTAACAGAATGGCGAGATCGATTCAAGCGGCTAAAAAACGTCTTCAACAATACGCCGACGAGCTTGAAGAAAAAGTCCAGGAACGCACCAAAGAATTACAGCAGACTTTGGAGGAAGTGCGGGAACTCAAACAGCAACAGGACGGGGATTACTTCCTCACTTCCCTATTGATCAAACCTCTCGGCTCCAACAAAGCGCGTCAGGAAAACGTTAAAGTCGATTTTTTGATAGAACAAAAGAAGAAATTTTCGTTCCGCCGTTTTAACGACGAGATCGGCGGGGACATCAACATCTCCAACTTCATAGAGTTGCAGGACAGATATTACACCGTTTTTTTGAACGCAGACGCGATGGGAAAATCCATGCAGGGCGCCGGCGGTGCGTTGGTGTTAGGCGCAGTTTTCGAATCCATCATCGAAAGGACGAGAATGGCCGCGAATATGAAGGAGCAATCTCCGGAACGCTGGCTCAAAAACGCCTTCCTCGAACTGCATAAGGTTTTCGAAAGTTTCGACGGATCCATGCTGGTTTCTCTCGTTCTAGGGGTCGTCGACGACGACGCGGGTCTGCTTTATTTTATCAACGCAGAACATCCCTGGACCGTGTTGTATCGGGACGGCATCGCGAGTTTTATCGAGGACGATCTGATGTTCCGCAAATTGGGAACGACCGGAATGGAGGGAACCGTTTTCATCAAAACCTTCCAGATGGAACCCGGCGACATCATCATCGCCGGATCCGACGGCCGCGACGATCTGCTCGTAGGAACGGATCACGAAGGCGGAAGAATCATCAACGACGACGAGAAACTTTTCCTAAGGCAAGTCGAGGATGCGCGCGGAGAACTTCAGTCGATATACGAAGGATTAAAAACCCGCGGTTCCCTGACGGATGATCTTTCCCTCGTACGGGTTTCGTATAAGGAAAGTTTGAGCGAATCCAAAATAGCGCAGGCGCACGAAAGGGAACAGATCCGGGAATTGCTGAGAAAAGCGAAGGACGGCGCGAACAATAAGGAATTGGAGGAGGCGATTTCCTACCTCGAACAGGCCGAGTCGCTTAACAATCAGATCCCGGAGGTGAAAAAATTGTTCGTGAGTCTGTTTCTGAAGAAAAAAGATTATCGGAACGCGGCCCTGTACGCGGAGGATTATCTCAATCTCAAACCCGTGGATAAGGAGATCCTTTACATCGCATCGACTGCGGCTCGAAGATCTGGAAGTTTTCAAAAGGCGTTGGATTTCGGGGAAAGACTTAGGCTGCGGGAACCGGCGCATCTAAAGAACATAATCAATCTTTCGCAGGTTTACATCGCTTTGAAGAATTATAAACGCGCTATGGAAATGGTGGACATCGCACTTTCCATAGATCCGAATCACGAAATCATACTCAAAATCCAGGAAGTGCTTCGAAGATATTCCGAAAACGTGTCCGAAACTAAAACACTACCTTCCTAAACGGATTGTGTGTGGATCGTAACTTCGCTTTTGATGGAATTCGAGATGAAACAGTTTTTGTGCGCTTTTTCATGAAGTCCTTCCAAGGTTTCGCGGTCCGGAATTTTCTCGCCTTCGAATCGGACGATCGGATAAAGATCGATTTTCGTGACGACCGTCTTTCCTTCGCGGTTTTTTTCCAAGATCGCCACGGCGTTGTCCTCGTAGGAAGAGACGACGTACCGGCTTTTCGCGGCGATCGCCAAGAAGGTCAAAAAGTGACAGCTGCAAACGGAAGAGGTCAATAATTCCTCCGGATTGGCGAATTCCGCCTTTCCAAAGGTTTCCACAGTGGAGGAACCGCTTAGGGTTTGTCCTCCCGCATAACGGACCGTATGCGTTCTATCGTATGAGTCATATTTGAAATCTTCCGGTCCTTTTTTCCACGATAAGCTAATTTTGTGTTCGGACATGATTCACTTCCTTTAAAACGAAAAACCGGAGCGGTTCCTAAAGCCGGTAGTGATTAGGAAAAAGGTAACAACCTAACGTTTTCGAGTAACGATGTTTCCCTTTTTGCACGCTCGGGTTTATTTCGTTTTAGGAAAGCGCCAAAACCGTAGAAAAGTAAACTCAAAAATCGAAATCGGATCCTTAAAACGTAAAACCTCGGATTTTAAGCCGATCCGTTTTCGAAAAAAATGTTCACGAAGTTATTTACCGGAGGATATTTTTCGTCTCTTTACGTTTAGATAAATCGAAAACGCGAATTTACGATAAAGTATAAATTCGCTTTTCAGAAAAACCATTGATTTTTGGCTTTCGATAGCCGTTCTTATTAACATGTCCCAGAAGATCGCACAACAAAGAAAAACCGACGAAGAGATAATCGCCTCCGGTCCTAGATATATCAATTGGATCCGTCTCGTACTGGTTTTGCTCTATTATTCATCGATAGCCATGGGTTGGAATCGAAGCAGCACCGCTCAAGTCACCGTATACTTGGTCGGCGTAACGACGATGTTGTCGTATTGTATATACTGCTTTATTAAGATGAGAATTTCAGGGAACATATCCCATACTTTGAGTAAGGTATTCCTCACCGCCGACGCGCTCGTGTTTCTTTTGGCGATGGTGGGAGCGGCCATGGGTCATCCGAACTACACGACCGGGGTGATAAAAAACGCATTCATTTTCGGAATCAGCTTTCTGAATATCATCGTATCGGGTTTGTTGTTATCCCCGAATTTCATCCTTTTTATCGGCGTGTTTTCGGCGATCACTCAAGTATTGATCGTGGTTACCTGCGTAACGTACGGGTTGGTTTTGGTGGAGGATCCGATTCTTTCCAGTTCTTTGGGTTACGCTTCCGTTTCGGAACAGGTCACGAAGATCATAGCGGTTTTCGCGTGCACGTTCATCGTTCGGACGTTGGTGAAACTTTTTATCCGTCTGCGGGAGAACTCTGAAATCAGACAGAAGGAGTTGGAGGAGTCCCATAAACTTATAAACGAAAGAAGCGAGAAAATGAGGGAATCCGCCGATGCCTTAAAGGATTCCTCCAAAAATCTCAAAGGATTTATGGACGATTTTTCTTTGTTGGTTTCGAATCACGCGTCCTCCTTTGAAGAGATCAGTTCGACCATGGAGGAATTTCAGTCGCAAACGGAAAACTCTTCGGAAAGCGTTAAAAGTCAATTCAGCAATATCGAAAGTTTAATCGGACATAGCGGCAGCCTCAAATCGATCATCGAAAAGATAAGCCAGTTCAACGCGACGCTGGACGAAAGTATGAATAAGGTTCGCAAATCGGGCTCGATGGTAACGGAATTCGTGGAGGATCTTTCGAAATCCCTTTCTTCTTTGGGAGATTCGTTCCGTAGCGTAGGGGAGGTGAACCGCATCATGTCCGAAGTCGCGGATCGAACCAATCTTCTTTCCTTGAACGCATCGATCGAAGCTGCAAGAGCTGGTGACGCGGGTAAAGGGTTTGCTGTCGTAGCGCAGGAGGTTTCGAAACTTGCGGAAAGCAGCGCTGGTAACGCGGACCTGATTTCCAAGATCATCCGTGATTCCTCCAATCACGTATCAACGGGACAAAAATCCGCGGAGACGACCGCCGAACACGTTAAGGAACAGGACGTTTTATTCCGCGATCTATTTTCCAGATTCGACGAATTTAGCAAGTTGTTCGATGAACAAAGACAGATCAATACCCAATTCTTTTCGACCTTGGATAAACTCCGCGCCCTTTCCGCGGAAATAGAGGTGGCCTCTTCGGAACAGAAAATCGGTTTGCGCGGAATCGTGGACGCGATCTCGTCCCTCCAATCTTCGATGGATTCCTTGATGGAAAAAAGCGATACTCTTGCGGTAATCGTCCAGGAATTGGAAGCACAGTCGAACACCTTGACCAAGGTAGATGCGGAGGTACGTCCTATCGTACGATGAATTTAATAGCGATTCCAATGATACATAATCGGAGAATCTGAAATTCCGAACCGGAGTTTTCGTCTTTGAAGAGTTCCCGTTCCGACCGCGAATAACGGAATCTCTTCTCGACGAGAAGGCGAATCTTGCATCGAAGGTTCGCTTCTTGAGCGAGCGTCAAGACGCACTGAGTCCGCGCGCCGGAGTTCGTTATTTCAGTTGTCATTCTACCCTTTTTCAAATGTTTAGTAAAAAGGAACACTCGAGGAAAGGGAAAATGGCAAATATCTATTACGACGCCGACTGCGATCTGAGTTCACTCAAAGGCAAAACCATCGCCGTGATCGGTTACGGTAGTCAAGGGCATGCACAAGCTCAAAATATGAAGGATTCCGGGCTTAAAGTTATCATCGGTCTGAAAGAGGGATCCAAGTCCGCGCAAGACGCAAAAAACGCGGGTTTCGAAGTGTACAGCGTAGCGGAAGCCTCGCAAAAAGCGGACATCATTCAGATTCTCGCACCGGATACGATCCAAGCCGATCTTTATAAAAAGGACATCGAGCCGAATCTGAAAAAAGGCGATGCACTCGTCTTCTCCCACGGATTCAACATTCATTATGATTTTATTCAACCTCCTAAAGAAGTGGACGTTTATATGGTCGCTCCGAAAGGTCCTGGTCATCTTGTTCGCCGTGTATATACCGAAGGCGGCGGAGTTCCTTGTCTGATCGCAATCCATCAGGATTCGACCGGGGAAGCGAAAAAGAGAGCTCTTGCACACGCGGCCGGAGTGGGCGGAGGACGCGCGGGAATTTTGGAAACTTCTTTCCGCGAGGAAACAGAAACCGACCTTTTCGGCGAGCAAGTCGTTCTTTGCGGAGGGCTTTCCAATTTGATCATGGCCGGTTTCGAAACTCTGACCGAAGCCGGATACGATCCTGAAATCGCTTATTTCGAATGTCTTCACGAAGTGAAGTTGATCACCGATTTGATCTACGAAGGCGGTCTGGCAAGAATGAGATTCTCCATCTCCGATACCGCGGAATACGGAGACTACGTCAGCGGTCCTCGCGTGATCGACGCGGGCGTAAAACAAAGGATGAAGGAAGTTTTGAACGATATCCAAAAAGACAAGGGCGCGAAATTCGCGACCAATTGGATGGCCGAAACGAAAGCCGGATATCCGAACTTTAAAAATATGAGAGAGAAAAATGCGGCTCATCCGATCGAATCGGTCGGTAAAAAATTGAGAAGCATGATGAAGTGGCTTTCTAAATAAGAAACCGGTTCAAATCTTTTTCGTATATAAACCCGGTGGAAGTGATTCCTCCGGGTTTTTTATTCTTAGGTCAGGACGAAGACCCGTTTTTTTTTTCAGAGAATGATCCGCGATAAAATCCTGTTTCGAATTCATCCACTTTCTTAACGTATAACTTACTTCCGTTTTTATCATACGCTAGGAAGGACGATCGGTAAATCAAGACTCAAAACGCATGAGATAGGAATCGATTATTATATGTAAGAATTTTATAATAATTGAATTCTTTTAGAATTGATTTTAAGTAAGAACTAAAAAATTTACCGATCCGGCCTATTTCGTTTGACGACAATTTTAGTTCCGTTTTAGCTCGGTGAATCCGAAATGTCGTATTTCGGAAAAATAGAATATTTCAATACGGAGTAGGAAATCGATGAAATTGTTACGTATCTCTAAAGTATCGTTCGTTTTAACCGTCTTATTTTTTTCGGTCAATCTGAGCGCTAAATCGTATGCATTCGGAAGTTTAGGGATGCAATTCGATCTCGGTCAATTGGGAGGAACGATCACGAAGGACGGTTTGGACGCGGCGAATTATTATCCCGTGACCGCCACCGACGGGTCGCCCGGGGTCGCGACGCGTAAATTGATCCTTGCGGAAAATCGTCTGCAAGCCCTCGAAAATACTACGGTCGGTTTGATCAACGTTAAAGCGAACGGCGCCATGTCGGGTCTCGTCCTTTCCGCGGGATATGAACGGGAATTCGGAAAGTATTTTTTCGCAAGAATCGCCGCGAATTATACGAGAAAGATCATCGGAGGAGATACGGAGGCTAAGGCACTCGGATTCAAATTTTATGATATAACTTGGGATTACAATGCGGTTCAAATTCCCTTAAACGTGGGGATTAAGATTTCCGTAACCGAAGACGCTGCGGTTTATATCGGCGGCGGATTGCACTATTATAAGGGCGGTTGGAGCGTCGCCGGATCCAATCTTTCCGAAACGGTACAAAACGGAATGGATTTATTGGGACTTCCTTCCACACTTTCCAACTTGGTTGCGGACGGAACTTCTCCTCCTGCCATATGGGAAGACGTACGGTTTAACGTTTCCGGATTTGCGCCGAATTGGATCGTGGGCGCGCAGGCGAGAGTCACTGAAAAAGGTCATATCTTTTTGGAAGCGGAAACCTTATTCTCCGCAAAATTAGGAACGGGTCATACACAATCGGTAGGAGGAATCGCAAGTATAGCTCCTTCGCCGTCGTATCCGATCGTCTTGGGCGGAACACAATATCGAGTCGGATACAAACACGAATTATAAGATAATATTCGCGAACTCGATTTAGGACGGGAATCGCGCGCCGATCCCGTCCTTTTTTACGGAAAGAGTCCAGCTTTTATTCCTGAAAAATCTTTCCTAAATTCTTTCCCTACGTTTCTTTCCCGAAAAAAATAATGACAAAAGAATTTCTTTTGCTACCCTGATTCCATTCTCGATCATCCCAGGAGGCCAGGTTTGAAATCCAAGTTATCCGCAATCAGCGTCTGTTTGATTTTGTTTTTTGCGACGGATGCGTTTGCGCAGAAAAGATACGGGCTCATTTTCGGTTCCAATTACACCGGAAATAAGGCAGGAATTCCGGAATTAAATCTTTGCGAGGCGGACGCAAAGTATTTGAACGATGAAATTCGTAAGGTCGGAAACTTCGACGAAGTTAAGATCGTTTTAGGAAAAGACGTAACGAAAGACAACATAGAAAAAGAGATCAAAGCTCTTGGGAAAAAAGCGGGATCCGACGACACCGTTTTACTTTATTTCTCCGGTCATGGCGCATTCCAAAGGGACGCTTCCGCAAAAAACGGAATGAGGAATCTCATCATCTGCTACGATAGACCCCACCTTCCGGACGACGAATTGAATCAATATCTGGAAAAAATAAAATCGCCTAAGACAGTGTTTATTTTCGATTGTTGTTTTTCCGGCGGAATCGCTAAAAAAGGAAAAGCGACCCGAGGATCCGCGGATGTTCCGATTCCCGAAGGAAGCGACGGAACCGTAAAACAGGATTCGGAGGATTTTTTCTTTCAGAACAAAGCGATCATTTCCTCCGCGGACGACAATCAAACCGCGATCGAAGTCGGTGGAAACATCAACCACGGAATTTTCACGTATAACTTCGGAAGAGCGTTGAGCACCGCGGATTTAAATAAGGACAACGTGGTCACCGCTTTCGAAGCCTTCTTCAAATCCAGGGACGAAACCGTTCAAATGGCGAAGAAGTTTCAACACGAACAGGTTCCGCAAGTTTCCGGAAACGCTTCCGGAATTTTTCTTTCCGGAAAAAAAGCCCCCGAACCTCCCAAACCGGTGGATCCTCCTAAACCTCCCGCTCCTACCGTAGAGCCGGAAGCGGATCCCGTGAAACCGGATCCCGTGCAACCGGTCGTAACTCCGCAAGAACCGCCGGTGGTTCCGACGAACGAGCGGGGCGATCTTGTATTAAAAACGACGATCATTCAGGATCGGGCTTACGGACTTTCGGATCTTCCTCCGGATATTCTTATCTTCGCCAAAAAGAAAAGAAAGGGGAATCGAAACGTGAAAGTATTTCTGGACGATCAGGAATTCACTTCCACCGTCAGCGCTTCTTCTTCCAATTATTGGGGCGCGGTAAAACGACAAGGGCAGCTGATTCCCGGGAGCGTTTATACGATCACTTTGAACAAGGTTCCGGCCGGGGTTCATAAGATTACGATTAAAGCGGATGATTATCCCGAAATTCAGGAAACGTTCGCCGTTCTTCCCAATAAAAAGAACGAGCTTGCGATTAACGCTTCTATGAGCGGTTTCGGTGCGATTCGGGGAAAGGTATTTTACAAGACTCTGGACAATCCGGTGATCAATCAGCCGATTTTTATGCCTACGATTTCCAGCGTTTCCGGAATCCAAAAATTGAATACCGATTCCGAGGGGAATTTCTGGTTCACCAACCTAAAACCCGGAGAATACGAAATTAAGGCGTCCTTTGCGGAAGATCTCAATTTGAACAATTCGATGATCAACGTGAAGGAAGGGGAAGTCGCGGAAGTCGACGTGATTCTCAACGTGAAGATGCCTTCGACAAAGACGAAGTATTAATCAGCCGATTTCGTCTTAACGAAAAAGCCCGTCGTTTCGGCGGGCTTTTTTATTTTCATCGGTTTTAACGCCTGTTCTGAGGAATGGATTTTGGATTCTATCGGAATTACCCGAATGCGAATCCGATCTCCGAATTGCGGATTAATCCTTGAGAAAATTCTTCCATTCGTTCGAACGGAATCTGCGTTTGCGGATTTCCTGCAGCTTTTTCATTTGGGCGGAATCGAGTAAATTTCCCGCCTTCAATCCGGATTGCGGAAGAATCGTGTTGTTTACGAGGTTTGCGGTGGTTTTGCCGATCGAAAGAAAGGAACTTTTCAGCTCGGGGTCCATTTCAGGATAGAACATTGTGCGCCTCCATGCGACTTCTGGTTCGGTGGAAAGATCTTTTTATCGGGAATTCGGTCCGTTCTCATCCTTGAGAAGGGGATCGATTCCCTAAACTATCTATCGAAGAAATTGGAAAATCCTTGAGTATTTTTTTTCTTGTACGAATTTTCCCAAAACGGTAAAATTGCAAAAAAATGCAGATTCGGTTGATCAACAACACTGGGAAAAGGACGGGAAGATTCGTCGCGTACGAGTACGGTACGGATCTGTTCGGTTACGTCTATGTGGACAAGATCAAAGGGAAGGAACGGGGAAAATTGGTTTCCCAATGGGTGATGCCCGATCTAGGATCCATGGTTCGGTTGTTAGACTTCGAACTTTATAAACGCGAAAACGAACACTACGAAAATATCAATTCCCTCACAGGATGACTTCTTCCCTTCGAATCGATCTGCTCAAACGCAGAAAAAACAAATTGGATCGTTATCACGATCGAATTTCCTCCCTTTTATCCAAACTTTCGATTACCCGACTCGTTTTTTTTACGGCGTTCATCTCCTGGATTTCCGCGGTTTATTATCTTCGTCTGCAGGGAATTTATTATCTGCCTTCTTTCGCGTTTCTTGTTTTATTTTTCTTTTTCGTGGAAAGATACAAACGCACTCAAGTCACCCGCAATCGCGTCCGATTTTGGCGGGAGGTTTTGGAACGGGAATCCGCCCGGATCGAAATCAAAGGATTCGGAAAAAAATACGGTACCAAATACCTTCCGGAAAAACTATCTCCTCTCGCCCGGGATTTGGATCTGTTTCGGGAGACGGGTTTGTTCTCCTGGTTGGATACGACGTTCACTCAGGAAGGGGAAAAAAAACTCGTATCGTTTCTCGACGCGGACGATTTTTCCGATGATTTTCAAAGGGATAAAATCCTTTTTCGTCAGTCGATCGTGCGGTCGATTTCCGAAAAAACATTAGCGATTCCTAAAATGTTAAGATTGGCCTCCTATCTGCGTGAAAAGGATGACGTCGATCGGAATCGGGAAAAAGCCTCTCCTCGTTCGATTCGATCCGATTCGACTTCGATCTTATGGAAAAAATATCCTTGGTTGGATAAAATCTATAAACCGGTAACCGCCGCGGTTTTGGCTTTTATACCGGCGAACGTACTTTTGGGAATTCCGTTTCCCGCTTCCGTGCTTTTTCTGAATCTGATTCTGTTCGGAATTTATCGTTCCACAAGTCTGGAAGTTTTTCGACAATATTATTCCCTTTCCGGAAGTATCGCAGGATTTCAGAAAATTCTAATATATCTAAAAGGGCTGAAAATAAGGGATTCGAGCGGTAGGTATCTTTTGGAGGAAACTTCGAAGGAGGAATTGCGCTCCGCATACGAGGATTTGGATCGGATTCTGAAAAGGGCGGCTCTTACCGAAGCTCCTCTGCTCCATCTTATTTTGAACAACTTATTTTTGTTCGATCTTTGGATATTAAAAAGGATCTCCAACTGGAGGGAAAAACATTCCTCCTTGTTGGAAAAATCCCTGGAAGACGGAGTATTATTCGATTCTTTATTACCTTTCGCTAATCTAATGTGGATGTCTTCCGAATATCGTTTTCCGCAAATCCTGCCCGACGGCGAGAAAAGCGCGGTTTCCGGAAAGGGAATCTTTCATCCGTTGATTCCTTCCTCGGGTAGGGTTTCCAATCCGGTCGATCGGACGGAGGAGAAAAACGTCGTTTTGATTACGGGATCGAACATGTCCGGAAAGACGACATATTTACGCACGTTAGGCGTCGCTTCGATTCTTGCATTGGCGGGCGGTCCCGCTCCGGCCGAGGAGTTTTCCATTCCCGTTTTGAAAGTCCATACGAGTATGAGAAACGAAGACAACCTCGAGGAGGGAATTTCCTTCTTTTACGCGGAAGTGAGAAGGCTTTCGGAAATCGTAAAAAAGGTTCAGCGTTCGGAAACACCTCATCTCGTATTATTGGATGAAATTTTAAAAGGAACAAACACACGGGAACGTTCCTTGGCTTGTAAAGGAATTTTGAAGGAGCTCAAGAAGAATCGCGTGATCGGTTTCGTCACCAGTCACGATTTGGAGTTGGCGAAGGTCGACGGAGTCGTTCTAAAACACTTTCAAGAGGAAATTCTCGACGGAGTCATGCATTTCGATTATCGGATCCGAAACGGCTTGGTGGAAACGAGTAACGCGCTTAGGATTTTGATTCAGGAAGGAATGGATCTCGATTTTTCCGAATAAAAACGCGGCTCGTGCCTTCTTTTTAGTCGTTTTCGTAAAGTTCTTTTTCATCCGGATTTCTGCCGTAATTACGACGGATTTTCAGGGAAAATTTTCGTTTCAAAATTAGATTTTTCTGATATAGGAAAGTCCGGCGGAGGTTTTCCCGCGGACCCGCCTCCACCACCCGATTTCGGGCGGGGGCGCGCGGATTGCAGGTGATCGTAGGAACTACGACGAATCTTTTCTTCCGGGGAAGGTATCGGGTCGTTGTCTTTGAGAGAAGGTTTATTTTTTTGACTTATCTTCTTTGGATGAAAAAAGGCCCTTAAATCCTTCCCACGCATCCCGAACATATTCCGAAACGACCGACCCGGCGATTCCTCCGCCGTACGGCCCCCCCACCGGCGCAAAAAAGGGAGCGAGAATCGTACTTCCCGCAAATACCGAACCGAGCCAAATCGGATCTATATAAGGAATCGATTGTTTAAAAAGACCTTTGTAAATGATGGGAATTTTCAACGCCCTCCCGACGATGTTGCCACCTAACCGTAAGTTGATGAGAACGTCCACGTTCTTGTCGAATCCTATATCCCCTTTTCCGTCCGCTTCCAATCCGTTTCCCTGAAGTTTGAGATTGATGAAATAGAATCTGTTGTTCGCGATTTTAAAATCCGATTTTAAGGAAGCGAATTCCACCTTGCGACCGTCGATTCCGCTGAAGGAAATGATTTTTCCCAACGTATTCAAAACCGGAATCATGAAGTTCGCGTAACCGAAAAGTTCCCCGTTTAATATCTGAAAACTTCCGCCGCCTTCCATATTTCTGAAAAACTCCGCAACGAAATCGCCGGCGTGATCGTCGACCTCGGTCGTAAAGTTGAATTTGCTGAACAGATTTCCGTTGAGAATCCGTTCGCTTACATACGGCATAAGAATACGGTCGGAGAGAATCCTATAAACCTCTCCTTGAACCTCGAATTTGGAACGGAACGGATTTATATTCGCTTTTCCTAATATTTCTCCGTTGTAGATATACGCGTGAAAGCTGGGGATTTGGATCCAAGGATAGGAATATTTGATTTCCGCCTTTAGAACCGGAAATCTGTGTTTTAAGGCGTATACGTTCTTCAAATCGGCGCTGAAATAAAAGACGCCGTTGGGTCGATGCGGATCGTCGAATTCCTTCGTAAATTCGAAAAGCCTCCCCAATCTCAGAACGCTATGATAATCCAGGTAGTTGGCGCTGACTTGAAAAGAGGCGTTCGTTTTTTGATTCCAAAAGACCGTTCCTTTAGCGGCTCCTTCCGCGACTCCCGGCCAAATCGCCGTTATATAAGGAAATTCTAATTTTTTATTCGGTATATCCAGTTTGAGTTCGAAATTCGTCCGTAAATCCCCGAAAGGATTTCCGCCCTTATATGCGAAATTTTTAGCGTTCGCCGCCACGTTAAACCGGATCGGTTCGTTGATTCCTTTGTTTATTTTGATCGTCCCGTTGAAGATAGTTTTGGAAAAATCCGCGTTCGGAAAGATGAAAAGAAAATCCCTGAATATGGAAAGCGAACAATGATCCAAAATGATGGTGGATTGAAACTGAACATTCTCCCACGAAGTGGGAAATTCCTCCAGTCCGGCGCTTCCGTAAATCTGAAAACTCTGTTCGTCCAGTTTTCCTTGAAGGGATAAATCGAGCGAATTACCGTAAAAGGGAACGCTAAACGAGGAATTCCACAGATAAATTCCGTATGTGCGTTGATGTGTATCGTCCTGATAGTTGACGAAAAAATTCTCCACTTGAACGTTTTTCAAACCTATCTTGAGGACTTCCTTCGGATTAAACGGGGTCTTTAAATTGTCGGAAGGGTCGAAGATGCGAATCGTATTCGTTTTTTTCGACGTTTTCGGCTCCTCTTCTTTCTCCTTATCCTTCTGCAAAAAGGCGATCAGATCGACCGACCCGTCCTTCAATTTATGAAGATTTATTTTTCCGCCGGAGATATAGATGTCGCGGATCTCCACCTTTTGACTCAACAATCCGAACCAGGAGATGTCCACTTTGATCCGATCGCTGATTCCGATCACGATTTCCCCTTTTCGTACGAGTACGGAGTTGAGTTCGATTCCGGGAAACGGAAACAACACCAGATCGGATTGATAAACCTGTATGTCAAGACCCGTGGACTTTTCGATTTCGGAAAGGATGAATTCCTTGTAAAAATCCTGACGCGAAAGTATGGGAAGAACCGTAAAAAGAAAAAGTGCTAAAACCTGGAAGATAAGAATCGCAAGAAATTTGATCCGATTACTATAAAAGAATTCTTTAATGCGATTGAGAATCTTCATCGTTATGATTCCAACGGAAAATGACAGAAAACCTTTCTACCTGCGGGACCTTCCTTCCAGACCGGAGATTCCGTTCCGCAGATTTCCCGCGCGATCGGACATCGCGTATGAAAATGACAACCGCTCGGTTTATCGACGGCGCTCGGAATTTCCCCTTTCAGCGGAGTCCTTATCTTTTTACGGTCGTATACGTCGAAGGTGGATTGAAACAAAGCCTTCGTGTACGGATGCGCGGGGGAGGATATGATTTTTTCGGTTTTACCCAATTCCACGATTTTTCCCAAGTACATGACCGCGATCCTGTCCGATATGGATTTTACCACACCGAGGTCGTGGGAGATAAACAAATACGAAAGTCCGAATTCCTTTTTTAATTCGACCAATAGTTTTAAAACTTGAGTTCCCGTGGATACGTCCAAAGCGGAGACGGATTCGTCGCAAATGACGAATTTCGGTTTTAAAACGAGCGCCCTCGCGATCGCGATCCGTTGTCTTTGTCCTCCGGAAAATTCGTGAGGAAAACGTGAAAGGATATCGGAGGAAAGATTGACCCGTTCCAAAATTTCCCGAATCTTCGATTCCGCTTCCTCCGGAGAAAGCCGTTCGTGAATTTCCAATCCTTCCATCAGAATTTCGGATATCGTCATTCTCGGATTCAGCGATGAATAAGGATCCTGGAAGACGATCTGAATATTTTTTCGGAACGGGAAAAATTCCGCGCCGGAAAGGGAGGTTATCTCACGATCTTCGAAAAAAATCTTTCCCGATTCCGGATCCAGAAGTTTTACAAGACCTCTTCCGAGCGTGGATTTGCCGCAGCCGGATTCGCCGACCAAACCTAAAATTTCGTTTTCTTCGATTTCAAGGCTCACTCCGTCCACTGCAGCGATTCGATTCTTCTTAAAGCCGAAACCGGATTTCGAATAAAAACTGATCGTTAAGTCTTCAATGCGAATCATCTTCCTTTGTCCGATTCCTATTTTTTGGAAAGAAAACACGCCGACGCATGCGGTTCGTTTCCGGAACTTAAGGGAAACAATTCCGGTTTGGATCTTTTGCACGGATCGAATACGGATTTACACCGCGTGGAATAATGACAACCGCCCGGGTATTGATCCGGAGAAGGGACGATTCCGGAAATCGGCTGTAGATCGTCTACCGTTTTCGCCAAAGAGGGAATGGAACTCAAAAGATCGATCGTATACGGATGCGCGGGAGCGTCGATCACCGAATCCGTGTCTCCCAGTTCCGCGATCCGTCCCGCGTACATAACGGCGATTCGGCGGGCGATCGTCCCTACGAGACCGAAGTCGTGCGAGATGAATAGGATGGACATTCCGTTCCTTTTTTGAAGTTCGGTGAGAAGTTGTACGAGTTGCGCCTGGATCGTTACGTCGATCGCGCTCGTCGGTTCGTCCGCGATCAAAAGTGCGGGATCGCACATCAACGCCATCGCGATTCCGATCCTTTGTAGAATTCCTCCGCTCATTTGATTGGGATAGGAATACAATCTTTGTTTGATGTCGGTAATCCCGACCGACGCGAGCAGATGTTCCGCCTTTTCCAACGCCTCGTTCCGATTTTCGGATATATGCATGAGATATCCTTCGATCATCTGATCCCGGATTTTCATCAAAGGATTGAGAGCGGCGAACGGTTCCTGAAATACGTAGGAGATTTCCTTTCCGCGTATTCTACGCAATTCCTCCGCCGAAAGTTTTAACAGATCCTTTCCCTGATATAAAATTTCTCCGGATACGACCCTGGAAATATTGGAGGGAATCAATCTCGTGATCGCCAAGGAGGTCAAGGATTTGCCGCAGCCGGATTCGCCGATTAAGGAGAGGATTTCCCCTTTTTGTATGTCGAAGTCGAGGTTCTGCAGTACGGGAAGCCAGCGGTTTTCGGAGAAAAGATCCAGGGAAAAATTACGCACTTCTAAAAGCGGGGAATTCATTCGTACACCGCCTTTTCCCTAGAGTCGAACGAATCGCGCAATCCTTCTCCGATGAACGAGGTCAAAAGGATCGTACTGAAAAGGGCGGCGGAAGGAAACGTGATCAACCACCACGACCCCAGACGTTCCCTTCCTTGTCCGATCATCTCTCCCCAGGAAGGATTGGGAGCCGGAATTCCGTATCCCAAAAAGTCCAAAGCGCTCAGAATGGAAATCGAACCGATCAACGTGAACGGCAAAAACGTGACCAAAGGCATGATCGCGTTCGGAAGAATGTGACGCATCATGATTCGAAACGGATCCACTCCCAAAGCCTTGGCCGCATCGACGTAGGTCAATTGTTTGAGCTTGTAGAATTCCCCGCGCATGTAATAGGAAATTCCGATCCAGCTTAAAGCGCCGTATGTGATCAGCAAAACCGTAAATCCTCTTCCGAAAAACGCGCCTACGATCAGAATCAGATATAAAAAAGGGATCGCGGAAAGGATTTCGATCAGTCTTTGCATAAGTATGTCGAATTTTCCGCCGTAATATCCCTGCATTCCGCCGATGAAGGTTCCCATCGCTAGTTCAAGAAAAACTAATATAAGACCGAAGGTGAGCGCGTTTCTGTAGCCGTAGAAGATTCTCGTAAATACGTCGCGTCCGCGGTCGTCCGTTCCGAGCCAATGTTTGGCGTTAGGCGGAGACGGAGGTGTTTCCCCTTCGTCCAAACTTTCCAGATTGTCTTCGTTGAATCCGTACGGAACCGGTGCGAATAGGATCCAATTTTTTCCGGACGTGAAATCCTCCCGTTTCGCGAGACGTTTGTAATTCTGAGGGGTAAGATTCTCCCCTCCGAAATGGGATTCCGGATAAAACTTAAAAACCGGAAACGACCACCGACCTTCGTAACTGACGATCAGAGGCTGATTGGTCGCGATCAAAGGCGCGAACAAGGATACGGAATAAGTGATCAAAAGTACGTTCAACGAATACCAAGCCCTACGATTGGCGCGGAATTTGGAAAAACGTTTTTTAAGAATCGGGCTTATGATCATTCGAATTGGATCCTCGGATCGATCAGTACATAACAGAAGTCGGACAATATATTTCCGAACAAGGAAAGCGCGCTTTGAACGAGTAAAAGCCCCATCATCAAATCCGTATCCCGTTCCGTCACCGCCTGAAAACTCATCAATCCCATTCCGTCTATGTTGAATACGAGTTCGATCACGAGAGAACCCGCAAAGATGAGACCGAGATTACTGCCGAATCCGGTGGCGATCGGTATTAACGAATTGCGAAAGGCGTGTTTGAAGATCGCTTCCTTAAAACCGAATCCTTTGGAAAGAGCGGTTCGCACATATTCCTTTGAAATTTGATCCAATAGGGAATTTTTCATCAGCAAGGTTAAAACCGCGAACGAACCCGATACGTAACAAAATACGGGAAGAAACATGTGTTCGATCCGATCTCCGATCCTATTCCAGAAGTTTAAACTTTCGTATTCGTCCGAAACCTCGTGTCCGAGCGGAAACCACGCGAATATTTCCCCCGAAGCGAACGTATAGAGTAAAAGGACGGATAACGCGAACACGGGAATGGAATAGGCGATCAGGATGATTCCGCTGGTTGTAATATCGAAATTTTCCCCGTTGTGAAGCGCTTTGGAAATTCCCAGAGGAATACAAATCAGATACGAAAGCAAAAATCCTGACAAACCGAACGTCAATGAAACCGGAAGTTTTTCGAGAATCAGATCGGATACGTCCCGAGTGTGGAGTCTGGATTCTCCCAAGTTGAACGTGGCTATTTCCTTAAGCCAGTAAAGATACGCGACTACGAACGGTTTGTCCAAGTGAAGTCTTTTTTTTATGATGTTGATTTCTTCTTCCGAAATCGTTTTCGCGCTTCCTCCCTGGGAATTCGCATAACCTCGAATCTTCGCGATTTCGGTTTCCAAAGGACCGCCCGGTGCGAAGTGGGAGATCGTAAACACGATGAAGGTCATTCCCAACAAAGTGGGAACGATCAGAAGGAAACGTTTTATGAAATATTTTTTCATCGGATTTCCGAGTCTCGGAAAAACAGTTTCAAGGATACGGATCCAATGACAAAGCCTTTTTCGGAAGGGGAGCTAATATTTCCTTTCGTTTAATCCCGATTTCCTTTTAACTCCAAATAACCGTTCCCTCGAACTGTTTTACCGGTTTTCGTTCCGGAAATTTTAACGGCGCCTTCCCAATAAGAAAAACCCGTCGTCGGTCTGGAATCGAATTCCTGATCTTCGAAAAAAGGTTCTATCCTGAGGTCGAGTTCGGCTTCTTGGGACGAGGAACGAGTTCGCAGATTCCAGTACAAAGGATATTTTTTTCCGGTGCGTGCGCTTTTCCAAAAGGAGGAATCGTGTAAAAAAGAAATTTCCTTTTCCAAACGGATCACGGTTCCGTTTTTAGATCGAAACGTTCCGAAACTTTCGGAAGCGGAGTTTCGGGACTCTCTAAAATTAAAGACCGTCAGTTCGGATCCGTCTTCGAGAAGAATACAAATCCAATCCCAAGCGTTGTTCCGATCGGACAATTCCGCTTTGATCGTCGAGCCGAGAGGGCTGCTCCATTCGTGATCCATCCAAGACTCGCCTTCCGTTATGGAAATTTTTTTCCCTTCTACCTTCAGCTCCCCCTTTGTGGAAAGTCTAGGAATGCTGTAATAATACGAATAATAATTCGGATTGTTCCTGCTTTTGAGCGATTTTCCCCTTTCGCCGTGAAGAAGGATTTTGGACGGATCGGCGTTCAACGTGAGATCCAGGGATAACCCCGAAGCGTTTTTCGGTTTTGCAACTATGTGAAAAGCCGATTTTCCCTTTATTTCGAGTCGAAAGTCTCCGCTGAAAATTCCGTTTTTATCGTAGCCGGCCATTCCGCCTAACGTTCGTTCTATGGTTTGGGCGGTTTTATGGTTTTTGTTTTCGAGATCGGAAACCGCGAAGTGGACCGGAAACACCTCCGTCTCCTTTCCGAAAATTCCCTTAAAAAAACTGAGTTCGTAACCGTAACTTTTTCCCTCCGAAGAACGGAGGATTCCGACGAAATAACACCATTCCACTCCGTAACCCGAATGAAAGGAATGGTCCTTGGGAAAGGTGAACGGACGGCTTTCCGCGCCGAGGTCGAAAAAAAACGGAACGAAAAAACAGATTCGGATTAGACGATTGACTCCTTGATTCAGGAAGTTGAAATGATCGTTTCCGTTTCTTATGCGTTTTTTAAATTCGATTAAAAATTCCAAACTTCTGATCCTCGGACTCTATTTACTTCAGTTCGTTATTTTAGGAATCTATTTCCGGGATTTGTATCTGAAATACGCTGAGTTTTGTCCCAATCTCGAATTTCTGACATGGGATCCGGACGCGCGTCTGACTACTTCGATTCAAATTGCTGCTTCGATCCGCTCGTTCGATCTTTTTGAATTTTTAAGATTGATTTTCGATTCTCCCACCTGGCCGGTGTTGAGGAATATTCCCGAAGCGATATTGATCTTTCGTTTCGGGCCCGGAGGCGTTCCCGTTTCCTTATTCACCTTTGCGGAATCGATTCTTGTGATCGCGGTTGTTCCTTGGATTTTATTTCGATTTTTGAGAAACGCCGACGTTGAAAAAAGCGCGTTTCCGCTTTTCGGAATTGCGGCGATCTTATTTCCGATCGTATGGGGAGGTTTGTTGCAGAATCCGGGTTGGATGCATTATACTTTCTCAGGAATGTTGGAGATCCAGGGCGGTCTTTTTTTCCTTTTCGCTTTGCTCTCGTTTTGGGAATTGCAGAATCGGGAGGATCGAAATTCGGAAAACGATCGAACGGCTTCTCCCTGGTTTCTTTTTACGAGCGTAAATTTATTATTTCATACGAAATATCCGTATGGTTATATCTTTCTTTTTTTCGGTTGTTTGTATCTCTGCGTTTTCCGTTTTCAGGAAACGAAGGGATTGCTGCGGGAAGTTTTTCTCTATTACGGTTTGGGAATCGGATCCGGACGAAAGAAAAGATTCAGGTTGATTCCGATCGTATGTGCGATTCTTTTGATCGCGATTTCTATTTTTCTTTCCAAAGAAGTTCTACCCGGGAAGACAAAAGCCTATTTGCGTTATGCGGCGGCCCTTTTATTTTGGATCGTTTCGAACGTTTCCCTTTGGAGAATTTTTTATCCGAAAAGATCCGCAGCGGTTGCGGACGCCGCGGATAGGGAACCCGGCGTCGACGTCCGCAACGAAGACGGACTTCGACGTGTGACGGCTCGATTTTCGATCTGGAGAATTTTCTGGACGTATTGTATTTTGCCGATCGGCACTTGGGTTTTGTTGCATCCGGATCGTTTTTCAAGTTCGGGAAGCACGATTCGCCACGCGCAAGGAGCGGGTCTGTTGCCCGGTCAAAGCGACGGTTCCCTGTTTAGTCTTACTTATTTTCGTGAGATTGCGGAGAACTCCTTCTATTTTCCTTACGGAGGCTGGATCCTTTTATCGATTTCCGCTTTGGGAATTTTTACGGGATGGATTCGGTTTCGAAGCGAGAATAAAACAACCGCTTCGTTTTTCGTATTTTTGTCGGTTGCGGTTTCGATCCTGGGTTTGACGTTGATGACCCCCAACCATCAGCCGCGTCATATTTATCATCTATATCCCGCACTACTGATCGCCGTGTGCCTTTTCGCTCGCGAAAATTTTTTCGACACTCCAGGTTTTCTGAAAAATATTTCAGTATTTTATTATATTTTAATAATTTCATTTACATTCGTTTATTTTATCCGCAATAAGGTATCGATTTGGGATCGGACGAATTTGTGTTTTTCCGGGACGGACCAAAGTCTCTTTTATTCCGCACACGACGCGCAGGAGGTTCTTTCGAGAAATCTCAACCGCGATTCCGTTTTGTGGAATCTGCTTCCTTTGGAACATCCGAATCGTCCGGATATCACTCTTTCTTTTTTTAGAGCGGGTTGGTTCGCCGAAAAAAAGGTCCGGGAAAAAAGGAAACGGGAAACCTTCGATCCGAAAAAACTGATTTTGTCTTCGGCGACTTCCGCCTCCGCTTCTTCCCCGAATCCGGATTGGTTTTTGGTTGGTTCGACGTGTGAAGAAACGATTCGACAAGCTGGTTTTTCTTCGGAATCGTTTTCAGAATTTTTGCAAAGTCCGAAGACAAGGGTGAATTCGTTTCCGATCCGCGGAGCGTGTGTGCTGCATTGGAAAAGCGGTCCGGGATCGTAACTCGGTTTGTATAGTTGTCCTTTCCCGCTCGGGTCGAATGAAATCGTAAAAATCGTGTAAAAACGTCCGTTTCGACATTTTCGGGAACCGGCTTCGGTATGGGCGTATTACTTTTAAATTCGGATCATAGGATCGATTCTAAGCTGCGGGAAGATAAGTCGGAGGTCGTGACGCTTCTCGTTCCCAAACAAACGTTGTTTCGGTAT
>NZ_NPEF01000319.1 GCF_002811955.1 Leptospira ellisii | reverse complement strand
CGAGTCCGCTTTTTACACATTCGAATACCGAGAATGGTTCCGAGAGCCGGAATAAACCCATCAGTCAGACTAAAAAATCCGCCAAACACTAAGACCAACCAAGCTCATGCACCGTACAGCGAATAATTTTTCGATATCCGAAGTATGAGATCGAACGGTTGCGCACGATTGCACAACTCGGAAAAGTTCGATTACACTACGATTCTCACGACTACTCCGCTCAAAAAAACAGACGAACACGCTGCTCTAACCGCAAAGTTTGAAAAAGCCAATAGGCCGAGAACAAAACGATTACACTACTTGGAAATCGCGCACACTTTTCCTACCATAGCGTAGACGATCATATACATTCGCTTATACTTCCATCGAACATTACGAACCGTGCTCCAAAATTTTCATTTTCAATCGACGTCCTCACCCGGCACCATCGATCATCTCGATCTATACGAATCGAATGAAAAAACGATCGGCGCAAACGATAATAAACGAAACGCCCCTGTCATTCGTTCAGAATAAACGACATCGCGTCGACGCCTAAATAAAAACCCCGTTTCGGCGTTTTATTCCGCCGAAACGGGGCTCACTTTCTGCAAAAACCGAGATCCTCAAGGATCATTTTCGGTTCGCGCCGAAACCCGACTTCAAAGAAGAAGGACACGGCAAATCGAACGCGTTTAAAAAAGCGCAGGAACGTTGAACGTTATGCGCGCCTTTGTCTTATGCGTTAGCCGGAACCGGAAACAATCCTTCGATCGAAAGATATCTTTCTCCCGTATCGTAGGAAAAGGTAAGAACTTTGGATCCTTCGGGAATTTCAGGCAATTTTTTCGCAACTGCGGCAAGGGCCGCTCCCGAGGAAACTCCGATAAAAAGACCTTCTTCCTTTGCGGCTCTTTGGGCGAATTGAAAGGCTTCGTCCTTACTTACCTGAATCACTCCGTCCAACAGATTGGTGTGAAGGTTTTTAGGAATAAAACCGGCTCCGATTCCTTGAATCGGGTGCGGTCCAGGTTTTCCCCCGGAAATTACGGGAGAAGCTTCCGGCTCCACGGCGAACACTTTTAATTTAGGAAATTTCTCCTTTAGAACCTGAGCGACTCCGGTAATATGTCCTCCTGTTCCAACTCCCGTGATCAAAAAATCCAATCCTTCCGGAAAATCCTTCGCGATCTCTTGAGCGGTGGTCTCCACGTGAACTTTAATGTTCGCGTCGTTTTCGAACTGCTGCGGCATCCAGGCTTTCGGGTTTTCGGCCACGATCTGTTTCGCCTTTTCGATCGCTCCCGGCATTCCCTTTTCTCTCGGCGTCAGTTCGAATTCCGCGCCGTAAGCGGCCATGATTCTTCTTCTTTCGATACTCATCGATTCGGGCATCACCAAAAGGAGTTTGTATCCCTTAACGGCCGCAACCAAAGCCAATCCGATTCCGGTATTTCCGGAGGTCGGTTCTACGATAATGCTGTCTTTAGTAAGTTTACCGGATTTTTCCGCGTCTTCGATCATCGAAAGAGCGATGCGATCCTTAATGGATCCGCCTGGATTGGATCTTTCGAGTTTTGCATAGACTTCACTCTTTGTATTGAACAAACGGTTGATTCTAACGTGAGGCGTATTTCCGATCGTTTCTAAAATACTCTTAGCTTTCATTTCTGTTTTCCTACCTTTTCCGAGGGTTCTTCAAGATTAGATGTTGTTATATTAGACAATAATTTCAATATAACAAATAGCCTCAAGAAAAAAAATCCTTTTCAGCAGATTCTTTTAACAAATTTCCGGAGAATTTAACTCAAATTTCCTGTAAAACGATGCTTTGCAGAAAGGATTCCGCAACCGGTCCGAATTCGATTCCCAAAGCGCGAAACACCGCATAAATCGTGGAAACATGTACGTTCGAATCCCCCGGAGTCGCGGCGTATCCCCTCACCTCCCGTTCCAAAACTTCCAGCGATGCGAGAGGAATGACCGCGTGCGAAAAGATTCGTCCGTACAAACCCCGATCCCTTCCGGAGGAAAAAATGGAATTCGTGGAAACCAAATTCGTCGTGGAAAGATACGGATCGTTTTGAATCCGATGGAGCACGGTTTCCCGTTTTAGATTCTTCTTCAATCGGAATCGAAACCGCACCAAATGCATATACGGAGAGTTGATCGTAACCGAAGAGGAAGTGATCGGCAGACGGATTCCTATCTGGGAATAGAGTTCGTTTAACAATCTGCTGTGATGTGTGCCCCACTCCGCCTCCGGTTTTACGAGCAAAGGTCCGGTTACGTGCGGATCGTCCTTGGCCATATCCGCGTCCCGACGAATCACTAAAAAATCCGCCTCTTCCAAAACGGATTGTAATTCCCCGACGGATCCTTCGGTGAGAATCCGAAGCGTCCCCGCGAGCGTGTGCGTGTTGCAGGTGGAGACGTGCAAAAAGCGGGGCAATTCCCCCTCCAAAAAAATTCCCGCATCGGGATACAAAAACTGTGGACCGAATTTGTGTTCGCTTCCCTGCGCGATAAACATTCGAATATTAGAATATTCTTTCGAATTATATTCCTCGATCCTGGAATCGGCCACGCCGGGAGGGGAACAATCGCACAATACGACGGAACGAGCCAAAACCTCGCCGCGGGTAACGTATTCCGGAAAAAAATCCGCCACGGAATTGTCCCCCGTATCTACCACGATTCCCCCCTTTTCCACCAGGGAAAGGACCGCCGGAATCGCCGAACGATCCAATCGATACGGTTCGATATAAACCTCGAACGTTCCCAATTTTTCCTTAAGAATCAACAACAAGGACGTCAAGGGCCATCCGATCACTCCGGTCCCGCGGACGTAAATTCCTGGAAGCATTCGTGTCATGGAAAATTCCTTTTTAAAATCGATGAGTTCGTGGGAGATACGACAGAACGTTCCGCTTGGATTCGCGATTGACGACGCGGCGCTTTTCCGTTATAAGACGGTTTTCCCGCCGCCTCACCCCCCACCCTAAAACCGGGCGGGGCGCCCTTCGTTTACGGCGGATCGTCGGGATTACGACATCATTCTGGACAAAAACGTTCAATGATCGACCCGATATTTAGACGCGCGCGTAAAACGGATCCTGCATATAATTCTCTTTGTATTTGATGTAATTGCCCGTGGTCCGCGTTATGATCTCCCGTTCCTTTTCGGTGATGTCCCGCACGATTTTTCCGGGGGAACCCATCACCAACACTCCCGGAGGAATTTTTTTCCCCGGCGTAACGAGCGCACCGGCTCCGATAAACGCGAATTCGCCGACCTCTACGTCGTCCATCAACGTGGCGCACATTCCCACGAAGGAGTTGTCCTTGAGTTTACATCCGTGAATCGTAGCGCGATGTCCGATCGACACGTTATTTCCGATCTCCACCGGATAAACGTCCCGGGCGACGTGGATCACCGTAAGATCCTGAATGTTCACGTTTTCTCCGATGCGGATATAATTGACGTCGCCCCGCACCAGCGTCTGAAACCAGATGGAGGAATTTTTTCCGATCGTCACATCGCCCACCACTTGCGAACCCGGCGCGAGAAAAAACGTGTCGTGAATCTGCGGT
>NZ_NPEF01000318.1 GCF_002811955.1 Leptospira ellisii | reverse complement strand
TGGAGCGGGTTCTCGAAAGAAAACTCTCAACCTTGGCTTCGGAAGATTATACCTCCGCCGGTGGTATCGACTCGGTCGTGGAAATTCTCAACTTGGTGGACCGCGGAACGGAAAAAACGATCATCGAAGCCTTGGAAGAGGAGGATCCGGAACTCGCGGAAGAGATCAAAAAACGGATGTTCGTCTTCGAGGATATCGTTCTTTTGGACGACCGGGCGATCCAAAAGGTTATGCGGGAAGTGGACAATTCGGATCTAGCGAAAGCGTTAAAATCGGTGGACACGGAAGTTCAGGAAAAAATCTTCAAGAACATGTCGAAACGCGCGGCAAACCTACTTCGAGAGGATATGGATTTCATGGGTCCGATCCGGATAAAAGACGTTGAAGACGCACAGCAGAAGATCGTAAACATCATACGTAAACTGGAAGACGCGGGCGAGATCGTCGTGGCCCGCGCCGGAGAGGACGAACTCGTTATGTGATCCGAATTTCGTATTCGGAAAGAAATTTCCGTCGCATATTTAAACTGCCGATGGGCTTTTACCGCATGATTTCGATTCGAAAAAGGTTTATTACGATTCTATTCTGCTTTTCCGCCGTCGGTTGCGGATACGCGACCGGCTCGGATCGACTGGATCTGACCCGCATCGAATGGAAGGCCGCTTCCGGAAATCATATCTCTTACGAATTAGGAAAACGGAATATACCTTCCAAACTATCCGGCAAATCCTACGTCGAAATTCCCGAGTGGAAACCGATACACTCGTTTCCGGTCGGTTTTAATTCCTTTTTTTCATTTCCGGAACGATCCGGTTTTCACGAAGTTACCGTAAAAGCGGAATTCGTTCTCGAAGCGGATTCGAAATATCTGATATCTCCGAGCGGACTTTATTTTCCGGATATCGGAGAAAATTGGGAATTGTATCTGAACGGAATTTCTATCCGAAAGGAACTGTTTCCGGGCGAAATAAATGATCCGAATTATTCGCCTTCCGTCCGACGATCGTTAAAGTCCGTTACTCTTCCCATTCCTTTTGGCGCCTTAAAAAAGGGGAAGAATACGATTCTGCTGTATTCCGTAGGAGAATCGAATTTCGTCTCCTTTATTCAGAACGATCATTTCGGGTTTTATCACGCGGGTGGATACAGGATCGCCTCTTTCGAGGAGATTTACGAATCTACATCCGAATATTTCGAAGTGTTCCTTTACGGAATTTACTTTATATTCGGAATTTATCATATATTATTCTATATAACGAGACGACAGGACTTATATTATCTCTATTTCGGGCTTTTTTCCTTCGCCTCATCGGTGTATTTTTTCTCCTCCTCCAATTTGATATTCCATAAATTCGTAAATCCGTATTCCAATATGGACAGTTCTTACGTTTTTCGGATGGAATATTCGTCCTTGATGCTGATCCTTCCCAGCTTTTATCATTTCATAAAGAACTACTTTTATCAGGATAAAAGATCCGGAATAGTACCGGGGTTTTTCGTTTCGCTTTTTTTGACCGCGTTTCTAGTTACCTGGGCAGCGCCTTTTTCCTGGACGCATCTGACGCTCAAGGTTTGTCAGATTTCCATGATCTTCTTTCTGTTCTATATACTCTATTTTTCCATTCAAACGGTGCTGCAAAAAAAGAGGGATTCAAGAAAGATGTTGGCGGGTATTGCGGCATGCATCGTGTTCGCAGTCTGGGATCTTTTGGATTCGATTTTTAAAATATTAGGACTTCATTATCCTTTTTTCAAGATAGCGTATTCCCTCTTCATCGTTACGATCATCAGTATCCTGGTGTCCCGTTATATCCAATTATACAAAGACGCACAAGCTCTGAACCGGGAGCTTTCCAACCAAAAGGACGCGTTTTATCGTTTTGTTCCCGCGGATTTCATCCGGATATTGGACAAAGAATCCCCGGTCGCGATTTCCATCGGGGATAATAAGGAGAAATCTATGACGGTGCTCTTTTCGGATATCCGCAATTTTACGAGTATTTCCGAGGAAATCCAAGCCAGTCAAACGATCGCCTTCCTGAATTCCTATCTTTCGGAGATGGAGGAGTTGGTTTATACCAGCGCGGGTTTTGTGGATAAGTACGTAGGCGATGCAGTGCTTGCTTTGTTTGCCGATTATCACGGTAGAATGGAAAAGGAGAATTTTAATTCCGCGGATAACGCGGTGGAGTCGGCCATCAAAATGCTTTCCGCGATTCAGAGGGGAAACCTGCGGAACGAGTTTCGGATTCCGAACCGTTGGAATTTAGAGGTCGGTATCGGGATCAATACCGGTTCTTTGATTTTGGGAACCGTCGGGAGCGAACGCAGAATCGATACGACGGTAATCGGAGACGCGGTCAATCTGGCTTCGAGGCTCCAATCCTTGACGACGCTTTATCAAAGTGGAATATTAATTTCTCATCATACGTATCTTCAGCTCAATCGTTTAAGCGACGCGGGAATCCGGATGATCGACACGGCTTTCGTAAAAGGTCGAAGCCAACCGGTGGATATTTACGAAGTGTTCGAAGCGGATCCTTACGAAATCCGGGAATACAAATTCAAAACCAAAGATCGTTTATCGGAGGGAATCGGAGAATACCGTGCGGGAAAATTCGGTGAGGCCTCCGCTATTTTTCGGGAATTATACCGGGAAGAACCGAGGGACAATCTGTCGAAAATATATCTAAAACGTTGCAAGTTGTATTCGTCCAGACCTCCGGAAAAAGATTGGGACGGGATTTTTCGCTTTCAAACGAAATGATTCCGTTCTTTCATGAACGCCGATCCCGAGAAAACGGACTTCGTCTTCTATGCATAAAACGGAAAAAACTTTTTTAAAAGGGATTTATCTCTTTTTAACGGAGGGAGTCGGAATTCTCCTGATTTCGAGTGCTATTTTCGCTTGGCTCAATAATCCCCTTTCGGCGGACGATTTGCCTCGATTTAAACTGAGGGATCAGCGCGGTGAGACGATCGATTCGGGGGACTTTAAGGGGAAAACCTTATTACTGTTAGGTTGTAACTTTAAGGACGTCATACTTTGCCGCAAACACGGAAGAAAGATATATTGGAGAATGCAGAATCTTCTGGATGAAAACGAAGATAAGGTGGCTTTCGTAGCCTTTTTGGATTTTAGGGAAGCTCCGAAGGAAGTTTATTCCTATATCGAGAAAAATCGGAATAAAAATTACGAATCCGTTTATCTGGATGAAAAAGGCGTCCTATCGTCGGGCGTTCGTTCCGATTTTTCCTGGCTTAGGATTTTTTCTCGGAACAAACGGCTTCTTTACGAATCCTATTATTCGGAAGTTAACGATCGAATCGTGGATTCCCTTTATGAAATCATTCGCAGACAAAAAAGGTAAAACGTATTTTTTCGTATCTGTATCGACGTGTCTGTTGTTCTTTTCCTGTGTTCAAAAAAAACCCGCACAAGCCGAATATTGGAAACGATATCTCGAGTATCAGAAATCCGTTCAAAAGGAATATCCTATCGGCGGAATTAGAAACGCTCTTTTCGGAAATTTGACTTCGGAAGACGAACCCCTTTTGAGAAACAAGGACGGAA
>NZ_NPEF01000317.1 GCF_002811955.1 Leptospira ellisii | reverse complement strand
CGGATTTGGGAAGGCGATTCCTCTCCCGAAACGTACAGAACTTTTTTCTCCGCCTGTGACAGATAACGTGCAATCGGTGTGGGAACTCATACCGAGAATGATTTTGTCGTGCAATCGGTGTGGGAACTCATACCGAGAATGATTTTGTCGTGCAATCGGTGTGGGAACTCATACCGAGAATGATTTTGTCGTGCAATCGATGTGGGAACTCACACCGAGAATGACTTTGTCGTGCAATCGGTGTGGGAACTCACACGTCCTCAGTAAATCACGATCGCATACGGACCGGGATTTCCCGTTCCCGCACCCACGAAGGACGGATTGTTCGGCGTCAATGTTCCGGTTGCAGGATCAACGACAAACATATACACCGTATTTCCGTTAGATTCGGAAGTGAACGCATATTTTCCGGAAGGATCCAAAACCACGTTTCTCGTGGACATACTCGCCATAAAATTGGCGCCCGTCGCCGTCAGGTTTCCAGTGATCGGGTCCAGACGGGCGATCGTGACGTTATTCGACACCGAAGCGTTGTTGGAGATATACGCGTAAACTCCCGCAGGATCGAAATCGATGTTTGAGGGAGTCGTTCCCGTTGTCATACTTCCGCTGTAATTCAGCATTCCGACCGTATAATCGATTTGGAATATATCCACGGCGTTCGCACCCGAATTCACCGAATATAAAAATCTTCCCGAAGGATCGGTCTTTAAAAAAGCGGAGTTAGGAGTGGAGGGATTGTTCGATCTCGCGTTTAAGAATCCGGTCGAATCGATTCCGAAAAAGGTGATCGTGCCTGTGGTAAACGCGGAAACGAACGCGAATTTTCCCGTCGGGTCCAAGGTCATCGCCGTCGGATTTCCGGTAAGGTTGTAATTGGGAATCGTGTTAAACGAAATCGCCCCCGAAACGGGGTCGATTTTATATTGAAAAATTAAATTGCCCGTGGTTCCGGTCGCATACGCGAATTTTCCGGAGGGTTCCACGATCAGGGTTCTGGCGCTTGCGGAAGGGAGAGTGTTGATATACGCGGGTATTCCCGTTCCCGGATCGATGGAATAATATGTAATCGTTCCGGCGGTTTCGTTTGCGGCGTATAGGAATTTTCCGGAAGGATGAACCGCCAAGGAGACGGTGCCCAGACCGCTCGTAACCGGAAGGCCGTTGCTCACTAACGTTCCGTTAGACGGATCGATTGTAAAAACCCAGATTTGTCCGTTCGTATGATTCGAAATATACACCCATGAACCGCTCGTCGCGAATCCGTTCGGGCTCGTATAAACCGAGGACATACTTTCATTCCGCAAGTTCAACGCGTTTTGCGTCACTCTCAGTTTGTAACGCAGTCCACCGGAAAGAACTCGGGAAGGGGTGAAGATAACCTTCGGATTGGCGGTCGTATCCACGCTTCCGCCGATGCAGGAAATGAAATCGTCGGAACTGACCTGAATCGAACCGGAACAGATTCCCGAAACGTCCTGCGCGCTCAGAGTGACCGGATTCATCGATTCGGAAAACGTGAACTCCAAAACCGACGCCCTGGAAACGGAAACGACTCCGTCCGCGGGAGTTTGCGAATGAATGGCGAGATCGGGATTCACCCCGCGCGATATTCCGCAGATCCCGCTCGAATCCCCGAGGACCGTCTTCAGAGCTAGGGTGGTTTTGAAACTTTCACCGAAGGGATCGCAGGAATTCCGCAGATCCAGAGGTTTACAATCCGAAATAAATATGCAGAAAATATAAAATACTAAAATGGATCGTCCGGTTTTTTGGAGAAGATCCGAAGTTTTGGCCGATCCGATATATTCAATTTTTCGAATTCTGATTCCGCTTTTTCGATTCCGTATCATTCTCGCATAAGGATCCGCTTCCTTGCCGCGAAGTCAAGAGGATCGGCCCTCTTCGCATTAACGGGAAATTTTTAACTTATAATTCGCATCCCGATTGTAAATTAGGAAATTCTAAAACATAAGTCGGAGGTCCGCGTCCTCCTTTCCGCTTTCCTTCGCGAGTATGTCGGAATCCGGCCCGTTTTCCTTTATATACAACCGAGGATTTTCGCTCGTAAAGATCGCCTTCGAACGGAGGCGGGATCGGGAAAGTGAAGTGACTCGATTTTCCTCCGGCGTAAATTTGGAATTATCGTGCGCGCGTTTTCATCGATCCTTTTTATCCTTCTTTGGTCGTCGTTTCCGTCCTTATATGCGCAGGTCGCTGATCCGTTGTTGCGCGGTTCCTGGTTTCGGGATCAGGAGGAGAAGGAGGAGATCCTTCACAACAAAGTGATGAGATTCTTTCGAGGATCGCCGCATTTCACGTGGAAGACCGATCTTCACGGAAGGAATTACCGTTTTTACAAGGACGGCCGGGTCGAATTTTTGATCGATCGGGAATATCGGGAGGTTTTTCCGGACGTCTCCGAATTGGACGTACATACGAGCGAGGCGGATTCCCTCGCAAAACACGGAGAACCGTTTTCCGCAATTCGTTTATTAAAAGGAATCGGACTTTGTTACCGGATGCGTTTCGGAAAATCGGTTCCGGAGAGCGCCGGCGCCGCCTCCGAAATCCTGAACCGCCTCACCCGACATATGGTGCATAAGATCAAAGAGACGGAGGATCTAACGGATCCTTACGGTTGTTCCGAAAAGGATATTCTCAAATTGGAAAGCGTTTCCTTCCGTTTTTCCCTGGAGACGGTAAAGGATTGGAAACACCCTTTTCCGGAACCCTCCGCCCCGGAGAGCGGTATCGAAGAGGATCACGTTTGGAAACTGCGACGTTTTTATAAAACCCTGTCCGACGAATCGAATTCGGACGAATGGGAAAAGGTTTATCGGAACGCCTCCGAAAAACTGCCCCGGTTTCGACCGGATCGAATCGTATTTTCCGTGGGGATGTCGTATCATCCGGTCGCGGCCGTCTATTCTTCAAAAAATTATTTCCAACTCTGGGATCTGAAACGCGGGATCAATCCGCGGACCATCCGGGAGACGAACTTCCGCAGAAAAAAGGAGGAGGATTCGTATGTGTCGCGTTTCGATCTCGTACATCCGGACGGACGTAAGATTCCTATGGTCGTTTTGGAAAAATATTTTCTTCGGGAAAACCGGGGACTTTTGTTTTCGATTTCCGGTCCGGAAAAACGGATTGAAGAATTGAAAAACCTCTGGTCTCATCTCAATCGTAAGTTGATCGTAGAGTGACGTATGATAATCGCGTTGGTAAAAACGGGGGATCGGCAATTCCCGGGCGGATCTTCCTCCGATTCTCCGTGGAAGTTGTTGCTCTTGGGACTCGGCTTGATGAACGGGATGGCGCTCTTGTTTATTCCTTTGGGAATCTACGGTTCCGTTCTATTGACGGCCGCGATCCTTTTGGTTCTTTTTTTGCCGCTGTTGTTTTTGGTCATCCGGTTGAGCGGGCGTTTCGGAAATCTTCTTTATATCGCGTTGTTCTTGAGTCTTTTGTCCGCGGGAGTTTCCTCGCTTTATATCAGCCACAGCATCGGATTCTTTTTGGGGATTCCCGTCGGTAAGGACACCGATCTTGCGGAAAAAACGGAGTTCGAAAACGACC
>NZ_NPEF01000316.1 GCF_002811955.1 Leptospira ellisii | reverse complement strand
TCTATATTCAATATATCGCTCTCAATTCAAAACTTTCCCGAGACGGTTCTTTGCCTATGACCGGAAATCTCAATTTCAATTCGAACAAAGCGGTTAATCTCGCAAATGGAACAAACCCGAGCGATGGTGTAAATTTTTCTCAACTCACTTCTCTTTCCAATTCTCTTACCACCGAAGTAAATGCGCGATCAAACGCGGACACGACAATCAATTCAAAACTCAATCCACTCTTGAATCTTGTCAAATGGTCCAAGTTTTCTCTGCGCGAGCGCGATTATGCGAACGACAACGCATCAGGAACTTTAGGTATGGAATCCTACGCAGGGCAGAAAGGGATTCTTCTTTGGTACAATGTTCGAACCTGTATCGGTGGCGTTGGCGCCTATGGAAATGGAGACAGTGATTTTCAAATTATCGATGACCAAGGTTCTGGTCAGTACAATTTCCGTTGGACTTCTCCCGGAAATGCACTCATGCGTTGGATTCTTGTACAGTGGGCTTCTGATTACGCTCCATGAAATCCGAAACGATCACTCTTCAAAGAGGTAGAATTTTTCAAAAATTCTTTTCATCGAAGAACTTAGAAGACGCGACTGTTTTTTGTTTTTTTGGTACGCTTAAAAGTGATGGAACTTTTTGGAAAGAAGGTGAATTCGAAACACAGATTCTTCCGGACGGATATCTTCTAATTATGAGAGAAGTAGAAACTTCTAAATTAAAATCGGGAATTTTTCAATTCGATATTCTTGTCGAAAGGCCGGACCCTACTTGGCCGGAAAGTCAAAACGCAAACTACGAGTATTTCGGAATACTCAAAGTCCAATAGCGTTTTTTTGAGAGTCAACGTACCTTTAGAAATTAGACAAAACGAATCTACCCTCATCCGACTTCGGGGTTTAAAAAATATTTTCTCTCCCGTCGCTCAAATTCTTTTCCAAGTAAAAGAAAACTCCAACGCTTCCAAAATCCTTTTATCAATCGAACCACTTCCTTCGGACGAAGGAGCGGATTGGGAACATGAAGAAATCGTAATTCGTATTCCTCCGGCTGTAACTCGCGGTCTTAAAAGTGGAATTTATGAATGGGACTTACTCGTAAACAGACAAGGAAATTTCGAATACCCGTATTGGGGTACATTTACTCTCTTAGGTACAATTTCTCGTAATAACGAAGCAGTCGATCCTGTCGTAATCAATGACCTTGAAACTCGTCTCGCGGGAACTGCTATGGGTCGTGGGTCATGGATGATCGGAGTTTTCTCAAGCTACTGGCTTGCAAAGCTCGGCGGTGCAGGAAATTTAATATTAGAAAAATGCCTCGAATGGCTCGATCAGAATAAACTTGAGATTTTAAACCCGTTCTCCGGTTCTAAACTTTTAAAATCCGGTCCTACACCTTCGAGGATCCAAGAATCCGGGATCGGGATTGATTCGGATGATAACGTATCCGGTGCGAGATCCCTTTCATTACTCCTCGCTCCGAGTCTTGATTCCCACGCTACCCGTAGAGATTGGGTGATTGCTCTTGTCGATTCCTCGATCACGCAAGCGAAATCGGATCTCGTAAATGGCGCACCGGGGGTTTTGGATACGCTTCTCGAATTATCCGCGGCGCTTAATAACGATCCGAATTTTGCGACAACTCTCTTAAACCAACTTGCGACAAAAGCGGACCTTGTGTCCGGTAAAATCCCAATCTCACAACTTCCCGCTGTGATTTTAAGTACGGTTTCGTCGATAAACGGTCACACCGGCGTAGTTGTTTTAAACTATTCCGATGTTGGCGCAGCTCCAGCAAATGGGATTTCGCCGGACGCGATATCCGAAACGCCGACGAAACAATTCATATCTGCCGGACAAAAAGGTTTTATCGATGAGTTCTTTCTTTTTCCATCTATCCAAAGAATTATTCCAAGCGTATCGAAGCCATTTTATGACGTAACTCAGGATGATCTGAACGGCCTTGACGCAAACTGGCCTCAGTTGGGTCCGTTTCTTCGCGGGTTAAAGTGGGGGATTGGCGACCCGTATGGCGGTGGAACGTTTGCCGAATCTTTTCAGGTGACGACGGCCACAAAGTACGATTCAAACAATTCAGTTGAGCTTACTTTAACAGGAGCAAATCCCGCAAATACATCTCTACTTTCGAATATTCTAGAAGACTTAAACTACTACGCGATGTTCAAGTCAAACGATGGTATTAGTCCGGTTTCCGTAAATGCGAGCTTGATCGATACTTACGGGCTTGTCGTTCGCGCGGTGTCCGATATTGGAAACGGCGCCGGACGAATCGTGGCTGGCTCATACATGCTTCTGAAATTTACAAACGGAAGTATCGTAAATACTTTAAACCCCTCTTCTTTGAAAATTGGAGTATCTTACTCCGGAGGTGCAAACGCGATTGGAACTATTTCAAGCGCCTTCATTGAAATTTATCCGTATAGACGACTTGTTTCGGGCGCGTTAAGCACAACCTCATTTCGATGGCGACCCGTTTTCGATTCGGTTCTCAGGACGAGGGACACGGTCGCACCTGGATTTTTAAGTAGCGGTCGCATTCTCGATACTTTGCAAGTTCACAACCATAGTTTTACCGATCGATTCGCAGGACTTTACAACTCTCAATTGTGGGGTGGCTTCGATGCTCCTCAAGACTTTATGGGTTATCAGACCTCCACAACGGATTCAACTTCCGCACCTGGAAGTTATTCGGGATACGGTCCAATACGTTCGGGTCGCAAAACTCAAGACCGTTCCCTTCGAGTCTGGATGTATCTAAACGCGAAAGAGTACAAACAATAAAATGTTTCTTATCAGCTTAAAGGAAAATTCAGTTAAAGAAGAATCTAACGACGAATCAAAAATTACTATCTGGTATCAGATGTGTCTTGCGGACCCGGAAATTCTCGTCTCTGCGAAATGGCCTATCCCGAAAATGAAGATCGTTGACGGAAAACTCATTTTTAAACCGGAATCTGAGTGGGAAGTTCCGACAGACATTACGCTCGATGATTTACGCGCGAAAAGAAAGAGAGAGCTTGCTACTAAATATTCGCAAGTCTGCGAAAGCGGTGTAGAATTCGAAGGAGAAATTTTTCAAACAAGTGAGAAGTCCGTGAATCGAATCGGTCTCGCACTTCAAGATTGGGTTCGTGGAATTCAAACTCCCTACTGGATCAGGAAGAACGATTCGCATCACCCTATTTCTTCCTATCCTCAATTTGATTCACTCGCAACGGCAATAAGTATCCGTTGGAGAACCCTTCTCCATGTTTATACATCCCTTCGTGACGAAATCAATTCTTTCGATTCCGATGAACTTCTTTCTTTAAATGTAAACTCACGTTGGAGTGAAATTGAATCGGAAGTTTCAGCATGATTTCGCAGGAACAAATCAATTACTTTGCAGGGTTTATCGCCTCCGGGTTCGGATACCTTTTAAAGTATCTTCATTCAAAGCTTAACGAAGCACTTCAAGTGGCGTACGAAGCGAGAAATAAAGTCAACCAGCTTGAAAGGGATCTAAGTTATCAGGCCACAGACTTAAAAGAAATCAAAATCGAACTTCGCACGTTGGGAGATTCGATCAATCGACTAAACACA
>NZ_NPEF01000315.1 GCF_002811955.1 Leptospira ellisii | reverse complement strand
GTGTTTTGTGCTTTCTGAGCTTCGTCCATGAAGCTTTTTACTTCGCTTGTGATAGCGCGAGTTGTGAATCCTCCGACGAGAGACGCAAGGCCGGCCTTTAGTGAGAGAGTTTGTTTTTGAAAATCTTCTCCGGATTTTCGAGCTTCGTCGAGTTTTGCGCGAACTTGTTCTACTGCGGATTTTAAACGGTTGAACGAATCTCCGTTTATTTGAGTCCGACTGAATCCATCTTGAAATTTTTTATATCTTGATTCAAGACCCGCGATCGTGCTTAAGGATGCGCGATATGCTTTCGGATCAACGGCAATTGCGTTATTCGCCGCGCGACCTACGTCTTTGATTTGGTTTACAAAAACCTTTGCATCGAGGACGGAAGAATCAAAAGCCTTTTGTAGAGGCTTTTTGTCTCCGACAATGCTTACGCTAACTGTAGCCTGATTTTTACTCAGTCATTACTCTTCGCGTATCACGATTCCGTTTTTCCTTTCCAAGTGTTCAGTTTTAAGTTTTTTCCAAAAATCCGCAGACTCTTCTTTTGCTTTCCAGAATCTTTCTTCGTATTCTTCTTCCGTCAATTTTTGGTATGGTCGTACGAGCTTCAAAGAACTCATTTGTTTATCAAGTTCCGCGATTCGTTTCGAAATTTCATCAGAGAGTTCGGGTTTCAAATACACCGCGACGAGAAGACGCTTCCGGTATTCCTCAAGCTCCAAGTATTGAATTGCCAGTAGTTTAGAGGTAAGCCCGTGATAGTTGAGTTTATTTACCGTTTCTTCGCGGACTCCGGAACGAATGAGCTTTAGTTTCGCAAGAACCATTTCCGAGTCCGGGTCTACTTTTTTGCCTGCGATTCTCCGCTTGAGCGTTTTGTAGCGAGTTCTACTTCATTCAAAAATTTGAATACGTGCGAAAAGTCCGGGTAGAAAAATGGGATTCGATTTAAGACTTCGAGATGTTTTTCGGATTCGAATACGAGACTTTGAAATTTTTCCCGTATTAAAGTCAGTATGCGATCACCAAACTTCCTCGCCTCTTTTTGTTTTTTGATAAACTTCGTACAATCGTCTGCGGAAACAAAGAGTGTTAAGTCCTTACAAAAATCCACGAACGAAACCGCGTCCTCGAGGGCGACGAGTTTGTAGGTTTCGTAAAGTTCTGAGATTTCAAGATTTGTATCGTTAAACGCGTTCGAATGCTGATCGATTGCGATTTCGAGTTTATCCTGCAATTTAGAAAGTCTCTCATGGAGTCCGATTGTAGAAACATGAACCGGAAGAGTAACTTCGCCACCTCCCTGAAGAGAGATGGTTGTTTCGTTGAAATGGTGAAGGTTATACGACACTTAAATCCCCCAGATAGTAGGCGACCGGAAGGCCACGGAACGTAGTGTTTGGATCCACCAAACTTTCGAACTTGAGTTCAACGGAGAGAGGTGTCTTTCCATCGAATTCCCATTTTGGTTCGGGATAGAGCATCGTATTCGGTAAGATCAAAAGATCCATCGGATCTAGGGATCTTGTTCGCGGTGCGATGAGTCCGGTAAGATGTAACTCTTGCCCGTTCCCAGCCTCGATGCTATCCCACATCTTAACAGTTCTTGCCGCGCCTTTGATATTTCCCGTGACCTCGTCGTAATTGATGAGATAGCCCTTGATTACTTTTTGAATCACTTCTTGAACGGGTTCGATGATCTCAATCGTCGTCGTGACCATATACGAGTTTAAGGTTTTCTTAAACGGTTGCGCACCCATTTGCATAGCGACGTGTTCCGCATATCCAAGAGATTCTTGCATTGTCGCTTTGAGGCTCATTCCAAGATCCCACATATCCGCGATTTTAAACGTTAAGTTGACCGCCGGAACTGCTCCAATCGGAGTCATAAGTTCCAATACGTTCGCACTCGCTATGGATTTGATTTTACGAAGACCTGGGAGATTTCCGATTTTTATATATTGACCGACTGCAAGTCTTGTGAAATCGGTTCCGGTTCCGTTCACGATCGCATCGTTAGCCGAAACGGATATGGTTCCGGGTTGGATTGGGGTTTTAGAAAGTGGCCGACCGAAGTCCGTTGAAATCGGACTGATTGATCCGGTGGGTCTTCCGATTACGGCGGACCCTTCGGGTGTTATTAAATCTTCAAACGCCATTTATACTCACTCCGAAGAGTTAGGTTTCACGTTTGGTTTTTGTCTGTCGGGGTTTGAGTTTTTCGGTTCGTAGAGTTTAAAGAGAGGATCTTTTAAAAACTCTGCTACTTGAGATTTTGGAACTCTGACCGTAACATCACCGTTCCTTGTGGATCTAAGAAGTGTTACTTGTTCTTCTTCTGCCAATTTTACTCCTATGAAATTATAAAGCTCGCGTTGTATCGATACTCGCCATTTAGTACTTGGCCTACGAGTCGAATTTCTTTTCCTTGAATGACTCTCAAGGTGACTGGAGGAAGATCCGCAGGAGTTTTTCCTTGAGGAAGATTTAGCGGAGTGGGTAGTGTAACGTTATATCGTTCGTTTAATTTTTGGTAAATATCAAAGGCGATGTCTTTCGATTTCGGAAGAGTCTTTCCAATACACAAAAAATCGATCTGCGTTCTCCCAAAGGGATCGGGGTTAGTAAAGATATTCTGAATTACTAATATCTTCTCTACGCCCTCTTTAGGCACATCTACGAAGGGTTGAAGAATGTTTGTATAGAAAGAAAATTCAGGATTTTGTTTCATCCAGTCCACAAGATATTCAATTAAATATCTGTGAGTCGATATATCAGTCATGGAAAAGAATTTTTAAAGAGGTCGTGAAAGTGATCCGATACTTCCTCTATGATTTCGTTTGCATTGACCGGCTCTTGCAGTTTTTCAATCCAACCGGGTCCGGTTCCGGGCTGTCGTCCTTTTAGAGTCACGACTTTTCCTTTGATTTTACTTTCGCCTGTCTGTTGAATTTCTGCGTACGGAGCCTCGTAAATCGTCCTTGCTTCCAAATCTCCAATATCGGAAATCACTGGCGGAAGTTTAAACTGACCTTTTTTGGGTGAAACTTCCTCTTCGTCTTTAACAAGTTTGTCGCCTACATAAATCGAGTAGGCTCCTTGCATATATCCGGTTTGTCGTTGTGGTTGGATTCCAGTCGTTGAACTGGCAACTTTCGCCGGAATCCCAAGAGACACAATCTCGAAGGCTTTTTTTGCGACTTCGAGAATCTTCTCAGGAAATTTTCTTCCAAGTCTTTCTTTGAGTTCTTTATCGTCTACAGACCAAGCTCTACTCAACTAACCCTCAATCTGAATGTGATGAACGTTTTGGTTTGCGTCGGGGGCAGGATAGAAGTAAAGAATCGAAAGATACTTTCCTCGTAACGCGAAATCTTCACCCGTTAAACCTTGTGGCCATTTAATTAGGTCGGTTGGGCGAATATCTTGATCGGGTAAAATGTCTGCTTGGATTGTAGTGTATTCGATTCCGTGATCCGAATTTCTAAGTTTCGTTTTCGGTTTCCAACTTTCAGCATAAACGGTTCTATGCTCGGACCTTTCTTCATCGAGTGAATTGTCCGCCAAGTTATACGCCGGTCTTAAAATTTCGAATGGAACCACTAGGCGACACCCC
>NZ_NPEF01000314.1 GCF_002811955.1 Leptospira ellisii | reverse complement strand
GTTTCGGGAACCGGCCTTTGCGTGAAAACCGTCCACGTTCTGCGTGATCAAAAAAAAGTCCGGATGAAATTTCTCCAATTCCGCGAGAGCGATATGGCCCGAATTGACGCGTTTGGTTTCGATGAGATTCCTTCTCCAAAGATACCATTCCCAGACCAATTTAGGATCCTTGTGAAATGCCTGTTGTGTGGCGAGGTCCTCGGCCCGGAAATTTTTCCAAAGTCCTTCGGCACCTCGGAATGTGGGAATTCCGCTTTCCGCGGAAATTCCAGCACCCGTAATCGCGGTGATTCTCCGGAACCGATGTTTGTTGGCCGAAAGGAATTCCTTCACGCGGGGAGTTGGAGCGCGGTTTTGACCCGATCCGCCGTTTCCGGATCCGTCAGAATCCGGATCAATTCGAGGGAAAATTCGAAAGCCGAACCGGGACCCACGCTCGTCACGATTTTACCGGAAATTTCCAAACGGGAGCCGGTATAACCGGGCGCGTCCGAAACGACGCCGGGAAAAGCGGTGAATTTCTGATTTTGGGTAAGAATATTCTGATGTACTAATATACTGGGGGCGGCGCAGATCGCGGCGATCCAGAGACCGTTCCGTCTGCGGTTGCGGAGGATTTCGGAGATGCGGGGATCGGAACCGAGCGCTCTCGTGCCTCCGTTTCCTCCGGGCAAGACGATCATGTCGAAATCGTCGGACCTTACTTCGTCCAGGGTTTTGTCCGCGAGAATTCTGACTCCTCGGGAGGCGGTCACCGGACCTTCCTTTAAAGAAGCGCTGACGACTTCGATTCCGGCTCTGCGAAGCGTATCGACCACGATTACCGCCTCCATTTCCTCCATACCATCCGCGAACGGAACCAAAACTTTCGGCATAGGATTTTCTCCGGATTAATCCCTGGAACCTTTCCAGGTGACGTTCAAATTTAGAAAGTAATTCGTGATCATCGCGGCGGAGATCGCGAACGAATCGCAAATCAATTTGATCAGAATCCCTGAGAATTTCAATTCCGAAAGGAAAATTTTATGATACAAAAATTGAAACCCGCTCACTTGAATGAACAACCCCAGCAGACTCACGAGATGGAACAAAATCAATCCCTGCGTCAGTTTGAATCCGGAATACCGTTTTTCGTAAAACGTCAGATAATTATTGAACGCGAAATTGGAGAGGATCGAAATTTCGATTCCGAAAAGAACCGATGTATGAAACGGATTCAAAAATCGGAACGGTGTTTCCAGTTCCGGGAATTCGAAAAATTCACCGATCAAAAGCCCCGTCAAATTCACCAGAACCCCGAAGGATCCTACGAGAGAGTAGAGTAAGAACGTGGGAGAAATCCGTTTGCCGAAACGTATATCCAGAACGGCCACGAGATAGTTCCGTATCACGGAGCCGTCCAATTTCGTCTGTCCGAAACGTCTGCTTTGGAACGTAAACGGAACCTCGGAGACCCGGGGCGCAACGCTAGGTCGACTGAGAAATTCGAGCAGAATCTTAAATCCGCGCGGATTGATTTTTTCCAAAGTGCCTTCGAATTGAGCGCGGGAGATCGCGAAAAATCCGCTCATCGGATCGGAAACGGGCAGGGGAAGAAAAAGTTTGGCGAGTCGAGTCGCGGTCACGCTGAAAAAACGACGGATCGCAGACCAATCCGAAGTGGAACCTCCGTTCGTATATCTGGTCCCGATGGATATGTCCGATCGACCTGAAACGATTTCGTCGATCAATCGAGGTAGAATCCGTTCGTCGTGTTGCAAATCCGCGTCCATCACTAAAAAGACGTTTCCTTTTGCGGAACCCATTCCCGCGATCACCGCGGAGGAAAGACCCTTGGCGTCCATTCTGCGGAGCACCCGCATCTCCGGATGTTTTTCTTTGAGTCGTTCCGCGATTTCCCAAGTTCGATCCGGACTGTTGTCGTCCACAACGATGATTTCGAACGAATATCCTTTCAAAGAGGATTCGATTCTTGGGAGAAGAATCGGCAGGTTTTCTTTCTCGTTATAAGTCGGTAAGATTATGGAAATGAAAGGGGAAGTCATTGATTCTCAAAATTATGAAGAACGGTTTCTCTGTAAATTCAATAATTAAGTGTACACTTACTTGTCGGTAACTCGTCTTTAAAAAAGAACCGCGTTTCGAAGGAGTCCATGTCTAAAAATTACAAATCCCTGACATTTTTCGTTTCGATTCAAAAAAGCAGAACGCAAAAATGGGGCTTCTCCTCAAAAACTTTTATCGTAAATTCCGGCCGATTGCGTTATGGAATTTGTAATGGTCTTCAAACGTAGAATCCATCCACGAACCATTTCCCGATGGATCGGGTTTTTCGTTCTGATCGCCGCGAGCCAACTTCTGACCGGTTTACTGTTGCGAAACGAATTCAGAATCGAACCGGCTTCTCCGTTTTCCGGAAATACGATCCGTTCGCCGTATTCCGAGACGAATTTGAAATGGTTGAAAACTGCGGCTCATCTTCATTCAGACAAAGACGGATTTTCCCCGTTTCGCAGTCCTCCCGAAGAAATCCAAAACCGATATTCCGAAAAAGGATACGATCTGATAGGAATCACGGATTATCTGAAAATCAGCGGAGGGGATTCGGGGGCTAAAACTTTTTTACCGGGTTACGAATGGGGAAGAGATTTTAATCGAAAGCACATTCTCGCGATCGGAGCGGGCGCGGTGACTCGGGATTTTTTTCCGGTATACGCCTCGCCCGGGAACATACAATGGACCGTGGATCGAATGCAGAAATCGGGTGCGTTCGTGGTCGTCGCACATCCCGCTTTGGAAGGATCGATTCCGGAACATACGATCGAAACGTTACGCGGAATCGACGCGGTCGAGGTTTTTTCGCCGTACGGAACCTTTTTCGTCGAGTGGATCCGTCTTTTGGATCGAGGAATTTCCGTGAACGCTTTTTCGGGAGACGATCTGCATTATTTTCCGGGGGAATCGATCCGCGCAATGAAGTTGCCTTTGTATAAACGGATCTTTCACGAATTGACCTTTTCCGATCAGAACGAAGGCGAAACATTCACGCGATACATACTTCTCAATTCGGATTCCTTGGAGATCGCGGACGTTGTGCGAAATCTCAAAACAGGAAATTACGTTTCCGTAATAAAGACCGCCGATTATCTCGAAGATCCGAAAATCGAGGAACTGCGTCTGGACGGCGATCGGATTTCGGCCCGATTTCCGGAGAAATTTTTAAAACTAGAATTCATCGGATCTGGGGGACGAATTCTCGCCTCGGAATTCGAAACGACGAAAGCAAGTTATCGATTGAAACCTGCCGATCCTTTTGTGATCGTCAAGGTCGTTTTTGCTTCCGGTTTGATCTATTCCAACGCTTTTTACAGAACGGAAGATCAACGGTAGGAAACTAAAATTTTAATGGAAGGAAGTCCTTGTCCGGGGTATTTTACGAACTTTACGGGATGCTACAGGACACTTCCGATAATACATATTATGTCTCATTATATTTTTGACCAAGTTGAACGTACCCATACATCCTTTACACTTCATACTCAATACAAGCTTTACAAAAATGAACGTAAATATGTAACTCACGTTCAATGAATTGGCATAGGATTCTTATATTGCAACACTTTTCCAGTGAATGAATCAATT
>NZ_NPEF01000313.1 GCF_002811955.1 Leptospira ellisii | reverse complement strand
TTCCGAACTGACTTCCCAAGGAACGTTACAATTGGATTGGGAAGCGTCGGAACGTCATTTTCTGACGATGGGAGTCGAATCCTTCGCCAATGAATTGGAATCCGACCGTCTTCAAAACCGTTACGTCTATCGGACTCGAAAAGCGGCGTTCTTTCAGGACGAATGGACCGTATCCCGTTCTCCACGGATCCGGATCGTTCCGGGGGTTCGTTACGACGACGATTCCCAATTCGGAAACCAAACCACGCCGAAACTCGCGGCACGTTATGATATCCTTCAAAATCTGGTTTGGAGGGTGAGTTACGGAAGGGGTTTCCGTCCGCCGAGTTTTCAGGAATTGTATCTTCGTTTCGAAAACCCCGCGGTCGGTTACGTGGTGGAAGGGAATCCCAATCTCAAACCCGAAAAATCCATCACGATCAACTCGGATCTGGAATATTCCCCGTTCAACTTCCTTACGTTTTCCCTCAGCGTATTTCGAAACGATATCATCAATCTGATCCAGTATAAATTCGATTCCAACCAAGGAAGGGAATTCGCGGAATTCCAACTTCAAAATATCGCGAAGGCATACACGAGAGGCGGGGAATTCGGAATCCAATACCGTTTCCTCAAACGTTTCACCCTGGAACTCGGATACAATCACACCGATACGAGGGATCTCACAACGGATCGTCCTTTGGAGGGAAGAGCGCTTCATCAGGCCTCGGCGAACTTCCTCTACAATACCCCGAGCGGATTTCAATTCAACCTAAGGGCCAAACATCTGGACAAACGTCCGTTTTACAGTTCCACGAATAATCTTTCCGCGTCGGGACAGGATTACATTCCCACCGAAGTGAAATTGAACGAAAATCCTCCTGTGACGTATGGAAAACCGTTCACCATCATCAACATACGGGTGGAACAGAAGTTCTTCAACAACCACTTCTCCCTTTTCTGCGGAGTGGATAACGTGCTCAATCAATACGAACTCGCATACAATCCCACACGGCCCCGTTTTTTTTACGGCGGTTTTTCCGCGCAGTTTTAAGGACGAATCGAATCAATCCGCTTTCCGATTGAGGATTTTGTAGAAGGGAACGCTGATCAACACGATCAAAATCTGCGCGGTTCCGAACAACAACGCCGTGAGCGAAGATCCCAACTCAGGGACGAACGTTTTGGAAACCCGGTCGATCCCCACCGAGGAAATCGGTCCCAGAAAAAATCCGAGAGAACCGATTCCGGTAAGAGCGGACATTACGATTCCGTTATTTTCCTTTCCGCATAGGGAAGAGGCCAGACGCAACGAAGTGGCGAACATCAAACCGGCTCCGAGTCCGCAAAACAATAAGGAAACGGTGATCCAAGGGACGGATCGGGACATTCCGGATAACGCGAGAGCCGTTCCGTAGATCAGGGAACCGAAAGCCACCGGAAAATACTTTCCGGTTTTTTTGGAAAGCCGAATGGCGGGATAGGACAAAAGCGCCATCGGCAGAAATACCAAGGACAAAAGACGTCCGGTCTCGGAAGCGTTGAGAAAAAATTCCTCGCGAAGACGAAGATTCAAAGAACTCATGAAATACCCGGAGGTAAACCGATCCAAAAATTGGAACGCGAGAGGAAACAACAACAAGGGGTGGGACAAAAATACGAGCCCGGATTGTTTCCACGAAATTTTATCCTTTCTGCGGAGCGAAGTTTCTTCCGGAACGAATCGATATACGATAAAGGCGAGAAATAACAGAATACACGGGCCCACCCGAAACGGAAGATACGGATCCTGTTTTCCTAAAAACCCGAGGGAAATTCCCACCGCTCCCCCGAGGGAAAGAAGCATTCCGGACCAACCCATCAAAGCGCCGTTAGACGGTCTTCCGTTCGGATCGGAATGTTCCGCGTCGGCCACCGCCGCGAAAAGAAGACCGATCACGAAAACGTGCGCGCCCCCCTCCAAAAATCGAAGCGTCAGCAAAAGACCCAGACTATCCGCGTAGGGAAGCGAACCCAAAAGAACTGCGTCGATAAAACAGAATAAAATTATGATTCTCTTTCTCGTTCCGAAATAATCGGAAAGGAAGCCCGCGATCGGAGAAAAGAAAAAGGACCCGAGCATAGCCACGCTCAAGAACCAAGCCACTTCTTCGTTTCCGGATTGAAATCGGTCCTTTACGATTTCCTTAAATACGGGAACGATCATCGTCACCGGGAGCATCGCCAAAAAGACGGCTCCCGGGAGAAAGTAAACGGATCTTTTTTTCGGTTTATCCTTTGGCAAGGACGGATTCATAGGTTTCTTTACCGATGGCGCGGATCAAATCCTGCTCCAGCTCCAGAAAAATTCCCTGATTCAAAAGGAAAACCTGTTTTGATTCCCGGAGAATCTCCTCTTTTTCGGAATCGTTCACGGGAAGCGTGTCTAACGCAACGCGGTAATTCTGTTTGAAATCGTTGATATCCTGAATGGCCGGAAATTCGTAAAAGGAAATGCCTTTGCCTTCCGGAAGCGCCAATGCCCGAGCCGCCACTTTTTTGAGAATTTGACCTCCGGAGAGATCCCCCAAATAACGCACGTACGAATGAGCGGCCAAAAGAATCGGATCGGATTCGGAAATTTTGCGGATTCGTTCCACGTAGGCTTGTGTCGCCGGAGTAGGGGTGCGACCTGCGGGATCCCAACTGCCGTAAAAAAAACGGAGATCTTCCAAAAGGGCTTCTTTCCGATCCAGCTCCGAGAAGAAGATGGTTTTTATCACCGGACGATCCTTGTGTTTCTTTAATTCCTCTTCCATCGCCGCATAAACGAAGTAAAAAGCCTCCAAATGACGGGCGTAGGTCCCTTTTTCCAAAACGCCTTTCATAAAACAACGGATGAATGCGGAACTCTCCGCCGCTTTGTGTTCTTCGGAAGTTCCTTCCCGAAGTAGAGTTGCTAAGTTCATTACGTCTCTCCTGACAATACTGTGACAATTCTTTTTAATTGAAACTGAGAATCAAACTTATTTTTTCAAAAAACTTTTTCCGAGATAGTTTTCGTGTGGGAACTCACACAAATTTCCTCGGCAAGATCCGCTACTGCGGTAGATTCCCGGCACGAGCCGTGATTACGGAACGTCGGAATTTCGACAACCGAACCGAGTTAAATGAAGTTGACATACGAGCGGTTCGGACCGGAGACTTAAGCGAGCCGCATCGTCGGTTTTTTGGGATGAAACTAGAAACGAGAAAAGCCGCACTCCGTAACACCAAACAAAAGGGCGAAATTTTGAAGGTTCTGGAAGCGGCCAAAGGCCCGCTTTCGATCAAGGAAATCTTCGAACTTTCCAGAAAAAATCTAAATCATCTGGGAATCGCGACCGTTTATCGAGCCGTCAATCATCTGATAGAAACCGGAGCGATCAATGAAATCCATCTTCCCGGGGAATCTTCCCGATTCGAGACGAGTCATCTGCATCACCATCATCACTTCCATTGCAAAGGATGCGACCGAGTTTACGACATAGAAATCTGTCCCTTTCCTCTCGACAAAAGTCCGAAAGGGTTCACCGTGGACACGCACGAGATCATTCTTTACGGCACCTGTCTGGAATGTAACTCCAAGATAAAATGAATTCCGAAACCCGACTTAAACTCAAAACGATCTGGATCTCCCTTCTTCTTCTCTTCGGCTTCGTGTTCGTCGA
>NZ_NPEF01000312.1 GCF_002811955.1 Leptospira ellisii | reverse complement strand
TGAGTCCGTCCTCTTCTCCGGAAAACGGTTCGAATTGCAGGGAGAGTTTGATCGCCTCGGCCTTTTCAAAGGGAATCTTAAGATCGGATGCGATCTGTTCCGTGAGGGTGTCTCCGCCTAGGGAGATATATCTCGTGTGAGCCACCTTCCCTTCGGAAAGGATGTTGAGAATCGTGACTCTTCCGCCGATGTCCGCTTGTGCGCAGTTTTTATGGACGATTTCCTTATTGGTATGTTCCGTAATCACCGAAGACAAACTTACGGAGTCCACGAATAAACCTCGAAAGACGATATTCGAATCCAAAAAAGGGGAAGTGATGAAATCCAATTCGCTGTGGTGCGCGGAATATGCGATCACGTCCGATTTTTCCTGATCGATTCTCCAGATGCTGCCCGTCACCTCGACCGTCTCCATAGGAAAGGGAATCCGGTTTTCCACTTCGAAGGGAATCACTTCGCGGACGGCTTTGACGGTCGTCAACGGAATGTGCAGTTCGCGGACGAAAAGGCGGTCCAAAGGAAGATTGAGTAGTATGCTGGTTTCTCCCGGAAAGTAGGAGTTGATGAATCGAAGTATGTTGTGTCTGTATTCGTCCTCTTCGCCGTGAACGATCTGCATGATCTCCGAACGGAGAATACTCAGTTTTCCCAGAACCTTCTGAAAGAGAATCCCCTTGATCGTACTCGTTCCGTAATCGATGGCGAGAAATTGATCGTAAATAAACATCTGTTTTTAGTCTTCCATGTAATAAAGCATCACGCTGTTGGTCAGGTCGAAAATTCCCGTGATTCTGCGGATCGTTTTTCCCACCTGGCCTACGGCCACGATCCGGAACACTTCCCCTTTGGTTTTTACCCTTCCTCCGGAGACGTCCGTTCCTTCTCCGGCGAGCTCCTTATATAGAGTCAACCCGCCGGCCGTGGGAATCTGAAATTCCTGAAATTTTTCTATGTCCTTCAGTTCCTTGATATAACCGCCCTGTTCGAGCTTGAATTTCAGGATCCGCATCGCGGCCTGCTTGGTCATAAAATCGGATAAAGACATTAAAACAAAATATGGTGCGGCGTTCAAGTTGATTCTATCGTCCGAATTCTGTCCCGCCGGAATATACGCGGTCACGTTGTTGGCCAGAACGAAATCGCTATCTCCGATAAGGGCTTTTTCCTCTTCGGATTGGAAGGCGTTGGAATATTTTTGATCGTAGTCGGGTGGTTTTAAGGAGCCGTATACGGTATCCCTGTCGAAACCTTTTACCGAGACCAACTCGGAAATGGAATACATAAAGGAATTCTTATTCTTTCGGGGCGGTTTGAGCGAGGCGTAATAGGCGTCCTCGGCGCCTCCTCCCGTTTCCTGGAGATCCGTATCCATCCAGTCGAAAACGGGAAATAATTTTTCGCGTTTGATTCCGAGTTTGTCGAAAAGACGGGAAACCATCTCCACCGAACGGAGATTCTGCTGGTTGTCGTCTTGGTTGAGAAGGGAGTTCAGGTTGATCTTGCCGTCCTCCGAACTGATCTTATAATAGATCGTTCCTCCCCCCATCGGTAGCGGAGGCGGATTGAGCGCGATTCCGCTTTTGTAAAGATATTCCTCCGGAATTTTTTTGAGCGCTCCGAGCGCTCCTTGGAATCCGGCTTTGGCGAGTAACAAGGCGCGAAATCCGTCCGCATCCGCCTGTGCGATTCTCCTTTCTCCGAGCGCTCTTTCCCCGAATTCCGTGGCGGTATAAAAGGAGGCGGTTCCTATGGCCATAACCAGGATTACGACCATAAATCCTCGTCTCGAATCCGCCGCTTGGGTTTTTGGAAGGCGCGAATCCGCTTTTTCGGAGATTCGTATTTGAATATTCTGAAATTTTATTATTTTATTTAAAAAGAATTCCCGGAAACGCAAGCGTCTCATAACGGACCTCCTTTTTTCCTGAATTTACGATCAGTTCGATCCGGATCAGTCTGGGTAAAACCTTCGTGAGTTTGGAATCCCATTCGTCCTCCCACTTGGCCCCGGTTCTGGAATACTTGAGTTGGAAACTTTTTACGTAGTTCAAAAGAACGTATTCCGTACCTCCCGATTTCGGATAACGATCCACCATCTCGTCCTCCCTTCGGATCAGGACGTTGTAATTCGGATCCTCCTGCATAGGTTTTAGATAAAAGGAGACTTCCCGAACCTCCGGCATGGACGTCTCCTCCGAATTCGGATGTGTCGCCGCGAAGTCGAGCCGGTCCTTTCGTTCTCCCGTCCTTCCGTCGTTTTTCCCGATAAAGATCAACCTTCTCTGCGTCTGATGAAAAAACGCCATCGATATCGTGCTTCGGATGTTTTCCATCGTAAGAAGAATGTCCCGCTTCGGCGCTCCTCCGGGAGAAGAGGATTCCCGCGAAATTCTCAAGGAAGTGTAATACGTGGAGAAAATTCCCGTGAAAATCACGCCGAGAATCATAACGACTATGGAAATTTCGATCAGAGTGAACCCCGTTCTGATCCTGTTTTTTTTGAAAAATCGAAAGTCCATATTCATGCGTAATCTTTAATATTGTGCTGATTTGAACGTCTCGGCCGTGTAGGCTTCGGTTCCGCTTCCAGTCGGATATTTTATCGTCACCTTGATCCGGAATACGCGGATGATACCGGCCGTCGAAGAGCCTTGATTGGCCTGTCCGGAACGGCGCATGATGAGTTTATTCATTTCGGAATCCCTTCCTCCCAAAAGATCCTCCGGTTTTTTTCCTTCCTTCCCCGCCAATTTGAGAAGATCCATGTCCTCTTCTCCGATCACGGTTTCGAAACTATAACCGGGATAACCTGGTATTTCTCCTGTGGTTTTGTCGGATTGAAGCACGGAAACGGAGTCGATCTGCGCCATTTTGATCTTCGCCAAATGAACGGCGTTGGAAACGACGGCGGCCATTCTTTGTTGTTTGATCCCGTTGGAGATGACCATATACGTGTATGTCATCGCAATTCCGGCTAACGCTAGGGCGATGGATACCTCGATCAGGTTGAAACCGCGGCGGAAATTCGGAGCAAGGGTCGGAATACGGTTACGGCTGTTGCTGTTCGTTCTCATCCTGTTCCTTCCATTTTTTGTCCGTGGCTAAGTTTGAGGAAGTATGGAATTGTTCCCCTTCCAAAACGGCCGCCTTGCCTCCGTATCTATAGACTACGACGGTCTGGTAGATCGATGGATCGTTCCCCAGGTGAACGCTGTAATCCGCGGAGATACCCAGATACGTATAAGGAATTTTGACGATACCTTTCGTATAACGAAATCCGCGTATATCCGTGATATCGATGATCTCGGAATTATACGGAAGTTTTTTCGGTTTAAAAACGGGTTCTTCCTTCAATCCTCCTTCGTCTCTCAGGATTTTTTTTACAGTATAGGTGTCGTTGTCTATGTCCAATTCGAGAACCATCGTCGTATTGGTCAGTATGGACTTTCGATAGCAGAATTCCGCAGCTTGTTTGAGCGTCTGAGCGGCGTCCGACGAGGAAGGAACTAAAAAATCCTTGGCCGTATTTCCGAGAATGGTGATCAGCCCCGCCAAGATCGCGGTGACAATGATGAACTCTATGAGGGTGAATCCTTTCCGGATATTGTTTACTTTCATAACCGGAAAGGGGGATCGGATTTATTTTCTGCGGAAGTCGGAAGGGTATTCGTC
>NZ_NPEF01000311.1 GCF_002811955.1 Leptospira ellisii | reverse complement strand
ATCCTTTTTCGCGGTTTCGACATACGATCCCCGCAGGATTTCGAAGACGTCATCATCAACGTGGATCCGAATCTCAAAAACAATTATCTGGGAACTTCCCCCCGCAATCAGGTCACCAAATACGCGTTCACCGCGACCGAACTTCCGCCCGCGTATCCGATCATGCAACACGCGGAGATGAGCTTTTTGGATTCCCCTCCCCGAAAACTTTTTTTCTTTTGCGGGCTGGCTCCCGAAAAGTTCGGAGAAACTCCGATCACGGATCTGAGAAAGGTGTTGCACGAAGTTCCCCAAACGATCCGGGACAAGTTCGAAAACGATAAGATCCGATATTCCCGCGTATACGACGGCCCCTCGAACCGCTCCCGATTCCAATTCTGGAAGACGAAACGTTGGGACGAAATGTTCCAAACGCAGGACCGCAACGAAGTGGAGAAAATCTCCAAAAAACAGAACTTCAAAACCGAATGGTTCGGAGAGGACGGTCTTCGTCTCGTCAATACGACGTTAGCCGTCCGTAGACATCCCGAGTTCAAAACCCTCGCGTGGCACAACCACTCCCAAGTGTTTCATATCGACGCGGCGAGAAAGGAATACTGGCGCATCTTCTTTCGTCAAAAAACCTTCCGCGGTTTTCTGGTGGGAATCGCACTCGAAGCGCTCACCCTACTCAAAAAGCTGACCACCAAAAAGGAATATCTGGACACACATTGCAGTTACGGGGACGGAAAGGAGATCTCCCTCCGCGAACTGACGCAGATCCAGGAAGCGTTCTGGAACAACATCTCCCTATTCTCCTGGCAGAAGGGAGACGTGCTCGTCATCGACAATTACACCGTATCGCACGGAAGACATCCGTTTTCCGGTCCCCGCGAAATCTACGTAGCCTGGGCGGATTGAATATGACGGAACTGGATTCGATCCGAATCAACTTCAACGAAAGCGGATTAATCTTTTTGAATATTCTGCTCGGTCTCATCATGTTCGGGATCGCCTTGGAACTGAAACCGAAGGACTTCAGACTTCTTTTCGAAAAACCGAGGGCGTCGTTGACCGGGATCGTATCCCAGTTCGTCCTTTTTCCTTTGACGACGTATCTTCTTCTTTGGATTCTACAACCCCCTCCCGGAGTCGCTCTGGGTATGCTTCTCGTGGCGGCCTGTCCCGGAGGAAATATCTCGAACTTCATCACGATGGTTGCCAAAGGCAACACGGCGTTGTCCATCTCGTTGACGGCGTTCTCCTCTTCGCTTGCGATCGTCGCCACTCCGTTCAATTTTTTCTTTTGGGGAAGTTTGTATCCGCCGGTGCAGACGGCGCTTCGGGAAATATCCTTGGATCCCTGGGACGTCTTCAAAGCCGTCCTCGTGATCCTCTTGATACCGATCGGTTTGGGAATTTCGACGAAACGTTTTCTGCCGAACGTCGCCGCAAAGATCGAAAAACCCCTCAAAATCCTATCCGCCCTGATCTTCGCGGCATTTTTGGTCGTCGCCTTGGCGGCCAATTTTTCCATCTTTTTACGGGTGATCCATAAGGTCTTTCTTTACGTTTTTCTAATGAACGCGGCCGGTTTTACGCTCGGATATTTTTTCGCGAAGGCGATGCGTCTGGACGAAAAGGACGCGCGTTGTATTTCGATCGAAACTGGGATCCAAAACTCCGGTTTGGGTTTGGTGTTGATCTTCGCCTTTTTTAACGGACAGGGAAGTATGGCGATCATCGCCGCCACTTGGGGGATCTGGCACGCGATCGCAGGTGCGCTGCTCGCTTGGTTTTGGTCCAAACGCACCGCGAATTTAGGTCCGCAGACTCAGGCCGTTTCGGAAGGTTCCTGAATCCGGTATAAATCGGAAACTTTCGGACGGATCCTCGATTTGGTAAAAAACCGGTTTTCGTTCGATCTTCCTTTGCGGATTTCCCTTTGTTTATCCGCGGGAAGGTGAAGCACGGATCTGCATTCCTCCGTGCAACATCCTTCGAGTGCGGCTCCGCAACCCTCGCACTGTATGAACAATATATGACATCCCGGATTGGCGCAGTTGACGTGTCTGTCGCTTTGGGATCCGCATTGATGACAGGTCGAAATGATCTCCTCTCCGATCGTCTCCTGAAGACGTCCGTCGAACACGAAATTTTTTCCCTTGAATTTGGATTCCAATCCCTTTTCCGCGACCTCGTGCGCGTAGGCGATGATTCCACCGTGAAGCTGATTGACGTCCTTGTATCCGTGATGTTTGAGCCAGGCGCTCGCCTTCTCGCAGCGGATTCCTCCGGTGCAGTACATTAGAATTTTATTGTCTTCTTTTCCGTTAAGAAGTTCCAGAAGAAGCCGCAGTTCTTCGCGGAACGTATCGGACTGGGGCAGTAATGCGTTTTCGAAGTGACCGATCTCGCTTTCGTAGTGGTTCCTTACGTCCACGACGATCGTGTTCTTATCCTCGAGATGGCGGTTGAATTCCTCGGCGCCGAGATGATTGCCCACGTTCGTAACGTCGAAGGAATCGTCGTCGAGCCCGTCCGCAACGATCTTTTTACGCACCTTGAGATCCAGCTTGAGAAAGGACTTACCGCCGTCTTCGACGGCGATCTTAAAAGGCATGTTCTTGAATTCGGGACGCGATTCCAGATTGGCGCGGAAGGCTTCCATATTTTGCGAAGGGACGGATATCTGCGCGTTGATACCTTCCCGAGCGACATAAATTCTGCCTAAAACCCCGAGCGTTTCCCATTCCCCGTACAAACGATCGCGCAGGGATTTGACGTCCTCTAAGATCACGTAACGATAAAACGACAAGGTGATCCGCAGGAAAGTCTCCGATTCGAGTCTCTTTTTCAACGCGGTCTTATCGTATATGTTATGAAGCGGTTTCCGCTTTTGCGTCCTGATCTTTTGAGAATCGTTCCGGGTTTCCATACTGACTTGATCCTGAAATCCGAAGTTTTTCTGACAAGCCTTTCTTATCACGGAAGACTTCCCTTCAAACGGTTTCTGTGCCTTACGGGCCAACGGAAACGTTACGACGTAATCGGACCGCTTTCGAAGAAAATCGGCGGCGCTGATCCTTATCCCGGATATTCCCGCTTCGAATCGAGTTTATGTCCGAGATAGGCGATCAAACCGTATAAGAACAAGGCTTGGATCGCGAACGCATAAACGTTGTCCGGCGTCGGTGCGAACGGATTGGCTAAGATCAGAATCAGGAAAAAAACTCCGTAGAGAATCATCCCCCGCTTTCCCGCGAAACCCTCCCCCGGAGAACTTCCGCGCAGGTAGTAGACAAAGGCGACTAACGTGACGGCGGTTTCGATTCCCACCGTCAGCCAAAGATGATTCCACAAACCGAAACCCAGCTTTGGACCCGAATCGAACAACACGGGAAGATCCGGAGTGTGAACGGGAAGATCCAGAAAATAATGCGAAATGACGGAGAGCCCCACGGCCAAGGCGGCGTTTCTTTTGATCGAGGCGGATTCGGCCGGAACAGAAACGTAGAAAAAACAAAACGCCGCGATTCCCCAGAAGAAGGCGGCCGCCAAACTATGCGTATACGGCATAAAATAAAGATCGAACGGATTACTTTGCGTAAACCCGGGAACCAATCTCATGTGTTCGACTCCGGTCATCACGAAAACCATAAACAGGATATCGACGAACTGAACTCCCGCCAACAGGGACCAGAACGGAGTTTTTGGAACCGCTTTTTT
>NZ_NPEF01000310.1:1072-3799 GCF_002811955.1 Leptospira ellisii | reverse complement strand
CCTGTCTCCGGAAACGAACGCGGAGAATTTGCTGGAATTAGGATATTCTAAAATCATTGAATTGGTGTCGATCGCCGATCTGCAAAACGAAGCCGAAAAGGAAACGAAGAAGATTTGGGAAAAATATCCGAAAAACCGGATCCGTTTTAAATACATCGGCGGAGGCGGAGGAAAAGGACAACGGGTCGTTTCCAAATCGGAAGAAGTGAAAGGCGCCGTTCAGGAAATTCTTTCCGAATCTAAAGTCACCGCTCCCGGAACGAATAAGAACTTTCTCATCGAATTGAACATCGAAAACACCAGACACAACGAGATTCAGCTGATCGGTAACGGAGAATGGTGTCTTGCATTGGGTGGAAGGGATTGTTCCGTTCAGATGCACGAACAGAAACTGCTCGAAATTTCGCTGACTCAGGAACTTTTGGAGAAGGAAATCGCGGCTTGTTCCGCGAAGGATCCGAAAAAGGCCGAGATCCTCAAAGGAGATCTGAAGGTCCTCCGAGAAATGGAGGAGCAATCCGAACGTTTCGGCGCCGCGGTAAAACTCAACAGCGTCTCCACGTTCGAGTCAATCGTGGAAGGAACCAATCACTTCTTTATGGAAGTGAACACTCGGATTCAGGTGGAACACAGGGTTACGGAAATCGTATATTCCCTGAAATTCAAAAATCCGGAGAACGCGAACGAATTTTTCGTTGTGGACAGCCTCATAGAGGCGATGGCCCTTCTTTCCCTTCACGGAAAAAGACTACAAAAACCGGATCGGATTCTGCGTTATCCTTCCGGTTCGGAAGTGCGTATCAACGCAACCAATAAGGCGATCCAACCGCACGCGGGCGGGGTGATCATGAATTGGTCCAAACCTCTTTCCGACGAAATCCGAGACGATCAAGGGATCAGCATCCGGAATCCGGATACGGGTTTATTCGTACATTATAAAGTAGCTGGAGCCTACGACTCAAACATCGCCCTTTTGATCACCCACGGTGAAAACAGGGAGGACAACCTCAAACGTCTGGGGAATATCCTCCGCAAAACCGAATTGAGAGGAAACGATCTGCAGACCAATCTTTTGGTCCATTACGGTTTGATAAACTGGATCCTGGGTAAGGACGCCATGTTCAAACCTTCCACCGCCTTTATGATTTCGTATCTCGCAGCAGTGGGGGCTTTGGAGAAACTGGTCAAGGACGTGGATCTGGAAATCGCTTGGAAAAAAGTTCTTTCCGAATTGAATTCCGCCGACGCGAAAAAAATACTGAGCAGAAAACTCACGTTGATCACGAGGCCGATCGGCGACGTGATCAAGGACGCGCATCTTCTCGCCGGATTTTTAGGATATCATCTCGGCCGTTCCTGGAAACTTTCCGGGACAAAGGTGGAGTGGTCGAGAAACCCGGTACATATCCTTTTCGATCTCTACCATTATCTGAATATGGAAGCGAATCCTTCCCAATCTCCTTCCGAACAGATTTGGGATCACGACGACGAAATCCTACAAAAGGCTTTGTCGTTCTATCAAGAGCTTTCCAAACTCACAGGAATCGCGGCGGATTCCATCGAACTTGTGAATGCTTTGAATTCAGGAAAGGCGATTCAAGGAGTGGACGCGAAAACGCTTCCTTCGGTTTTGAAATCGCACAACGGATTCCAGCTCGGTTTGGAATTGTTGAAGTTACTTCCCGTCGCGGGTTCGAACTCAGGGTTTTACAAACTGGATGTGGACGAAAAACTCGAAGCGATCATTCCGGAAGAATTCAAAAAGACGGATACGAGAGACGCGTTCATCAAATTTTTGGCGCCGCCTCCGAAGGCTAGTTCGGACGAAATCGTGGCTCCTATGGGAGGAATGTTCTATTCCAAAGAAGCGCCGGATCTTCCTCCTATGGTTCAGGTAGGGGATCATTTCAAGGCGGGACAACCCCTCTTCATCGTGGAAGTCATGAAGATGTTCAACAAAATCTCGGCGCCGTTCAGCGGAACCGTGAAAGAGATTTTGTTAAGCGACAGCGATGGAAAGATCATTTCCAAAGGTCAAACAATCTTCAAGATCGTTCCGGATGAAGTGATTCATATCGAAACCGAAGCCGAAATCGCGGATCGCAAAAAGAAAACAACCCTTTCCCTTCTTTGATAAAAACGACCGGCGTTTATCGCGAGAGACGCGCCGGTCATTCTTGGAATTCCCGCCTTTTTTCGCGAAATCGAAGCAGAAATCCGAAGTTCTTTGCGGAAATAGAAGAGTTCGTATTCGACGAACGAGGACGACGCTTCGTGTTTTGAGTCGACGCGGAATCGAATTAAAAATTCTGAACTTCGTAGACGATTTTGGAAAGCGGGAGAATCGTATCCACCGCACCTCTCAGAATCGCCTCCTTGGGCATTCCGAAAACGACACAACTCGATTCGTCTTGGGCGATCGTCGCGGCTCCCGTTTGTTTCATCTTCAAAAGTCCGTTGGCACCGTCGCTTCCCATTCCGGTCATGATGATTCCTTTCGCGTTTTTACCCGCCACTTGCGCCACGGATTGGAATAACACGTCGACGGAGGGTCTATGCCGGTTGACCAAAGGACCGTCTAACACGCGTATGTGGAATTGCGCGCCGCTTAAGTAAATTTCCATGTGTTTGTTTCCCGGAGCGATATAAGCCGAACCAACCTGAACTCGATCTCCGTTCTTGGCTTCCTTGACTTGAATCTCGCAGATTTGGTTGAGACGATTGGCG
>NZ_NPEF01000310.1:0-1001 GCF_002811955.1 Leptospira ellisii | reverse complement strand
TCCAATTGCGTGAGGATGTATTCCAGCGCCTGCGTTCCTCCGGTGGAGGTTCCGATGGCGATCAATTTATCGGTCGTACTGATTTTGGAGAAGTCAGGTTTGATGTGATGTTTGTCCGCGCCGGAAACGGGAACCTTTCGAACCTCGGAGGAATGTAATCTGAATTTGGATTTCGCCGCGGCCTTGATGGCGTCCGTAAAAAGAATTTTGGATTCCTCCAAAAAACCTTTTACGCCTAACTTCGGTTTTTCGATGATTTCGACGGCGCCCAACTTCATCGCGAGCAATGCCGTTTCCGATTCCTTTTCCGCGAGAGAGGAACAGATGATCACGGGAGTGGGGCGCTCCGACATGATCTTCTTTAGAAAAGAGATCCCGTCCATCCGAGGCATCTCCACGTCCAAAATGAAAACGTCCGGCCAATCGGAGGAAAGTTTTTCCGCGGCGAAAATGGGATCGGACGCGAATCCGAAAATATCGATCTCCGGATCTTCGTTCAAAATCTGAGTCAACGCCTGTCTTACGACGGCGGAATCGTCCACGATAAAGACCCGAATCATCCCGCACCTCCCGGTCTTTCGATATAAATTTCGCCGTCCCAAAGGGAGAAAAAAACCCTTCGATGGGAAAAACCGCCGAGGTCTTCGGAAGAAACGCCGAGTCTATGTTTTTCCAGAATTTCCTTTACGGAACGGATATTTTTTGTTCCGATATCGCGGACCGATTTGATCTCCAGAAGTTTCTCCTCTTCGGTGGAGAACATGGACGCTCCTCCGAAAAGTTTTATTTGATATTGAGTATTCCTTCCTCCGTTTTCACGGATCTTATCGAAAAAAAGTTGAATCGCATCGTCTGCGTATTTGGCGAGCAACTCCCGATCCTCTTCCCCCGCAGGACGATTGGGCAACATCACGTGGGCCATTCCTCCATGTAAGGTCGTCGGATTCCAAAAACAGATCGCCACACAGGAACCGAGAAGGGTGCGGATTCTCAAGTTTTTT
>NZ_NPEF01000031.1 GCF_002811955.1 Leptospira ellisii | reverse complement strand
CCTCCTTCAAATTTAAATCCTTCTGGAGGAAAAATCGTTCCGCGATGAATTCGCTTGAATTGTCCTTCTGATTTTCCTCGATTAAACAATTCGACTTCGAGATTGATTGAGTCGATTCGGTCGACTGGAAATTCTTCCAGCGAATCAATTGAGTATACGAATAATTTTTCCATTTTGCTCCTGGTAAGGAGCGACTATGTAGTAGTTTGGCGTGTTATACGCTCTTTATCTCTAATAAATTGCGAACTCGCGAACCTTTTCGGATCTGCGAGATTGAAACTTTCCGGTCAGAGTTCCACCCATAACAAACGGATCAAACTCGCCTTGATCTTCCCAAAGTTCGGGAACATTTCCACCCACATTTACGGCATCCATCGCTTTACTCAAGCCGTTTCTATCAAACAAATCGGAAAGTTTCGGAAAGAGAAAACGGTAACGATGTAAGATGTATTTCCGGGGGAGCATTTCACGATCTACTTCGGAACCCATTTTGAAACCGGATTTTCCTTCTTCGGAGGTATAAAGTTGAAGGTAAGAAATTTGATCTGCGGCCAGACTGGTCGCATATTGAATCACTTGACGTTTTGTCGCAACGGTTGGAATGGAAAGTTTGAAAAGTTTTGCAAGAAGTAGTCGGGTCCGATATGAATCATCGGTTTCTCCAGGAAGTTTTTCGATTTTGAACCTCACTCCCCAAAGAACAAGTCCAGTCGTATCAGCCGTTTCTAGCCACATCTGACGATACAACCAACTTAAGCGAGAAGCTCGGTCCGCAAGAATTTTTAAGAGTGCATTTAAAACCTTATACCAAAACGATTCCGTTCCTTTCTTTCGGATTAAGGAACGCTGATTCTTCCAAACCGTAGAATCAAAATCGAATTGGAAGAAATCAGACATACACCGTTCCTACGACTTGAAATCCAGGACCGGGACTTGCCAAAGCACCGGCGGCAACGTCAACATTTCCAAGAGGATTGAATTCAACATCAATGCAATTCGGAAGAGCTTGATATAGGCTTTTCAGTTGAGCATCCACGAAATCTTGTCCTTCCGAAAGAGAAAGGAAGTATTCGTCCTTGATCTGATCAAGGACGGTTTGGCTCGGGATTCGATCCGCAGAAGAGAATTTCACGGTTACAGTCTTGTTTATCACTGTTTCGTTGATATTCTCGGCTGATAAGTGAGCGACTCCTCCCGGATCGTTATCTTCGGAATTGAAATGATCCTGAACTTGATTCAATTGAGTGGATGTCAATGAACCAACGGAACCTTGCAGAAGAATTTTTACCTCACCATCAGTTCCGAGAGCTTTAGCACTTTTGAAAATTGCTCGTTTAACGAATGCAAAACTTTCCGCTTCGCTTATATACCAAGCAGGAGTCCATTTCGAGGAAACACCTTCGGCGGTTTGAAGTCTTGATCGAACTGAAGTTCGAGTTTCTCGGAACTGACCTTGTTGAATTGGATCAATCTCAAGATTCGTAATGTAGTCGATTCCTTGCGGAGGACTTTCCAAAATCGAAATGGAACCAGGAACGACGTTTCCAGCAGGACCGTCGATAAGACACTGAACGCGAGCTTCTATCGTATATTTACCTTGTGCGTCTGCGGATATTCCGGCGGGAAGCGTAAGGGAATCGATAAGAAAAAAACGGATCTTTTGTTCTTCACTTCCGGAAGTGGAAACAACGAGACCTTGAGGAATCTCTCGATCGATGATCGGCTGAGTGGAAGACCCAATTCTCACCTTGATAATTGCGGGGAGAGCCGGTTTCCATTTCATCCCACGACGAATCAAATGTTCATGTAAGGCGTCGTCTTCCGCAGTGTGAGGATGGATCGCCTTCTGAATTGAAACGAGGTCGGTATCGATGAAGGAAAAGACTGCGTTGGAAAGTGCACGGATCAGCGTGAACGTTTTTGATGTTGGGCTGAATGAATGGTTCTTAAAAACTCCGGAGGCTTTGATACTTTGCAAATGATCGGAAAGAACCTGATCTTTCGTTACGTTTAAATTCAAGGACCAACTCCCGGGAAGGATTCCACGAACTGAATTGTAAACTCACCGAAAGAAGGATCGATTTGGATACGGAGATCGGGATTCGAAGTGACCATTTGCCATTCTCCACAACGATTCGGGACGGAAGTTACCGCCTGCACTCTCAGATCGGGGATTGAATTTACGGAACGAACACGAAGGTCTGGATTTGAGGAAACGAGCATGATTCTTCCGTACAACTTGTGACCTTTATATGTGCAGTCGGCGGAAACCGAACTCTCTGCAAAGAGTAGAACCGGGATCAAAAGTAGAATTAAACTCAATTTCTTCATCATTTACCTCATTACAAAACTCTGAACCGCTTCTCCGGTTTTGAGTTTAAAACTTACAACAAGTCCGTTCTCAGAATTTAGACCCACATCCACCGAATTGGTGTCAATAATCGGGTGTAAATTCAGAATTCTTTCCGCATCGCGGATTCTGGCCGCTTGATCCATAAACTCCGTAGAGTTCATTGCAACACGCTGACGGCTATAAATCTCGGGATAATCGAGATCATCCGCAACCGTCATTTCAAACATTTCGCGCACTTCGGAAAGAACAATCCGAATAGGAATCGAATCAATTTGAAGATCGTCATTCGAAGGATCTAAAACGAGATCTCCGAAAGAAAGCGGATCATTCGCGAAATCGATCATTAGGTTCCTCCTTTCGGTTTGCTCGTTATCGCAGGACCGATCGGTGTATCCACATAATCGGTCAAATGCGTAGAAAGTCCTACAGAATTCGGTGTATCTGCAAACGCAGTAACTTCCATCTTTGCATCCACTTTTCCGCTTGTTTTAAAGTCTCCCGTTTGTTCCACATCACCTAAAATCTTGAGTTTCTTACCGCCCAAATCAAGTGAAAATTCTGTTTCTGTGATCGAAACTTTGATTAGATTATTGAAATTTATGAATGCTTGATCTTGAGAAATCTTGATTTCAACTGTGTCCGCAACTTTCGCATTGATTTCGTCTACTTTTTCAAATGCAAATGCTGTGTATCTTTCGGCTTTGTTATTTCGTGCAACGAGAAGACATTTTGAGCCTTCTCGCGGAATCACTGGATCAATCCATGTAACGTCGTTTCGAATATCAGATCCGACCTTTATCTTGAGAGTTCGATTCGTCTTGTCCACTGAATCTACAATTCCGGATTCCGGCCAAAAAACAGGAAAGCCAAGTGTCCACGCTTTTACGATCAACTCGATCAAAGATGGTTTTGTCATGATTGCGGCCCTGCATAATCGTTTCTAAATTTCGATTCATTCTTTGGCGGCTTCGAGCCAGATTTTTTCGGTGGTTCAAAAAAGAAGCCGGGCCAAATCTCTTGACGGTATCCTCCGATTCCGAACGTTTTCGTAACTTTTTCTACGAAAGATTTTGCCGTACGGGAAGGTGTTTCCTCATCTATTACATGAATCACTTGTGAGTGAGTTACCGAGGGGTAGCCGAACGTTACAAACTTTCCGTTGAAACCGGAGCCACAATGTTCCATATAGAGTTCTTTCGCTCTCTTTCCTGCGTCCGCAGTATTCAATCCATCTACCTCGAAAAATCTTTCCGCTCCATTTCCATACGATCCTTTATATGTCGTCCCGGTTTTCGGATCTTCGCCTCGGACCGTGATTTTAATGTCTTTATTTTCTCGTGCGACAAGTTCATCTTGAATGATGTTGAACCCAACCCTAAACGTAGGGAAGTTTCCGGATGGATCAGGTGATCCGGTAGCGGACGCAGTTTGTGTTTTCTGAATCTTTTTGTTCTTAGTCTTTTCGAAGATATTTGGATGGACGAATGCTTTTTGAACAACCAATTTCCAATCGTGAAAAAAGACATCGACTCCATATTTTACTTTGAATAAAGCCAAAGCGAAACGAGCCGATTTACCAGCACACTCAATGCTGATTGTTTTCTTTATGTCTTCATCTCTTACTAAAACAGTGACATCGCTTTTAATTTGCGGATGAATGCAATCGTTTAAGAATGTCAAGATTGGATCATTATTATAACTTCGATTCATTGTTTTGCGTTGGCAAAAAAAGAATGGATCGGCACATTTGATTTCCAGCGGAACGTTTTCACTCACTTCTAAAACGTAACCGCAGAACTCAGGAAATAATCCGTATTGTTTGTAACCTGCTTTCCACTCCACCTTTGCAAACTTCTGAATCGAATCCTTTTTCAAATTCTTGTATTTAGGAAGTTTAATATTTAGAACATCTGTCGGGATTTCCCTTGAGGATTCCAGAACAACTTCATTGACAATCGGAAATTTGATTCCGCCGATATTCAATTCTTGTTCCAATACAAGCATTATTTCATTCTCCTATTCGCATTTACTAATTCCGATTTTGTGATCAAAGCCGGGATGAATAAAATTGAACCTATATTTTCGTAAGGTTGAAGGTTTTCATTTGCTTCCCGAATCCTACCTGAAAAATGTTCCGTCCCGTAATAGAAAAGACTTAACGATTCGTAAGTATCGCCTTCAATGATGATATGATTTACATCATCCGTTCTCGGAATGGGAATTTCTATCAGAACTCCAGTAGGGAGAAGATGGATGCTCTCGATATGCGGATTTGTATCAAATATCAATCTCCAAATTTCCCACCTGCCATAAAATTTAGCTGCAAGCCTTTGTAAGGTATCATTTGGCTTAAGAACGTAGAAAGAACTCATAAAGAAGACTCCACGATCGAACTTTTAGCCTCTAAAGATGCTTGATCCAGATCTATGTCGTTGTCGCTTAGAAATACGAACGTAATCGGCTGGCTATATTGGATGATCGCATTGGAAAGTTGAATTGATTTACAAACTACATTGTTTATTCCTAATGCGTTTAACAATGAGTGTGTAAGCCCGATCGACTCCGTGTTTTCCCAGATCCTTTTGATCTCTTTGATTTGCTGGATCATAGTTTTGATCAGAGGATTCGAAGGTGCTGCGAGGAAGCCTGCTCCATACACTGCGGCAAGGAGCGAAAATTCGATCGTGATCGTCCAATCATCTTGACCGGTCAGTTCCTTAACAGTTCCGGAGCCTCCTGGAATCGCAGTAAGAACAATACGTTTTTCTTTCCGTAACGTAATCTTAGTTCCGGAAGGAAATTCAAAATCGGACAGAATACCAGGACTGATTACGAGACGATCCGTGTCACCTGTGATAATCTCCGGGGGAATGTAACCAGCGGGCGCGATGGGTGGGGTGATGCCTCCAATCATGCAGGAACCTCGTCATATCGGTCCAGTTCTTCAAAAAGAGCATCTACAAGAATTTCTCCGATTTGACGCTTGTTCTCTTTTCCTCCTCCAACAACAAGTTGTCCGATCAGGCTTCCAATACTGATTGTTGAACCTTTCTTTCCGGAAAACATGCCACCTTCCTCTTCGTCCGATTCTTCTTTCAGTCTACGAATAATTCCTTTTTCAGGTGCTAAGGCGTCGTTGAATCTTTGCATCACGGGTTTTAATTTCGGGGTTTCCATTTCAATGCCAGCGGCAAATGTCGAAACCGTGGCTCTGCCTGATCTTGTTAAAGTGGACAATGGTCCTTCTTTTGCATCTGAATTTGGCAAAGGCTTACGAATTTTATTCGCCATATCAATTATTGCGTTATACGCTTTATCAACATTGGATCTTACGCCAGTTGAGAAAGTCTCGACTAACGCAACACCAGTATTTTTAATTGATCCCCAGCCCGTTTCAAATCCTGATGTCACCTCAGTTAATACAGATCCAAGAGTATTTTTTCGCTGTTTCATACCTAAAGCGAAGGTGTCCACAAACGCGGCACCGCTTCCGGTCAAATTCGAAAGCGGTCCCTCGTCCGCGTTCGAGTGAGGGAGAAAACGAGCGATCACGCTCATTACAGAATTGACTGTCGTTTTTAAATCGTTGATTGAATCCATGATTCCTAATCCGAACGCGCTAAAAAGACTTGAACCGGATTCCTTCATCCGGTTTCGGATGTTTCCGATGATATTACTGAGAGCCGACCAGATTAAACTTCCGATCCCTAAAAGAGGATTCACAAACGCTAAAATTAGAGCTTCTTTAACTCCATAAGGAAGAGCATTGAAGGCGTCTAAGATTTGAGATGTAAACCCAGTTACAAAATTCTTGAGCGTATCCCAATGCGCGATAATCAAAGCAGGAACCATAATCATCCAAGTCACCGGAAGTGTTAGTAGCGCAAGGCCATAGGCAAGACCTTTGAACCAGGAAGGAGAATCGTTCCACATTGATTTGATTTTTGCGCCTCCGGAAACGATTCCATCCCAAATTCCGAAAAGAAAATCCTTGATCGTAGACCAATGTTCGTGGATTAAAAGAGGAATTCCGATAAAGGGAAGAAACCAAGTAATCAAAAGTTTAACGAATCCCCCGAGCCCAGCCCAGGTTTCTGTAATCCAAGTCCACGCGGAAACCGCCGCCGATTTGATTTCATCCCAATAGGTTATAAGTAAAGCGATTCCTGCAATCGCGGCCACAGCACCGATCACAATCCATCCGAGCGGATTTGAAACAAGACCGAGATTCATAGCAACCGTGAAAGCAGTCCACGCACCTTTCAAAACAAAAAACGCACCAGCTCCAAGCGTCGCCACCGTTGTCAACATAAGAAAGGTTCCGACGAACTCCGCGATCTTCGGATGTTGTGCCAGAAAGTCATTCATAACAGAAAGACCATCCGCAAAAAGAGAAACAACTTTTTTGAGACCGGAATCTTCCACCCCTTTACCGAGTATTTTTTTGAAGTTTTCCCAACCTTCCGAAGCGCGTTGCATTTGTGTCGGAAGAGATTCGAGATTTGCCTGTTTAGCAACGTCGAGAAAATGATAGTCTTGATTTTTACTGAGATCGACTATCGTTTTGATGTCTTTTCCAAGCGCGTCGGTCTTTGGAAGAAGCGTATTGATAAACTGAACGGCCTCATCAGTCCCGAACGCTTTCTTGATTACGTCGGATTCTTTTAAATCAAGAGAGTCGCCAAACTTCTTTTTGATCTCACCAAGTAAGTCAGCGGTGTTTTTGAGTTTACCATCGGCCTGATACGCATTGAGTCCGAGCTTTGAGAATCCTTCCCCGAGATTTGTGAGGAATGCGCGGAAGGTAGTTCCCGCCGGACCCGGTTGCATCGAGTTGAGTAATGTTCCGAGAACCGCGCTCTGTTCTTCGAGAGAAATTTTTAACGACGCGGCTTTGGAACCGATGCTTTCCATCGCTTGTTGAATGGAATTTCCGTCTGCGCGGTAAACGTTCGAAGCCCAAGCGATATCGTTCGCCAAATTCTTTCCGAACTGACCGTTGTCCATATCGGAATACAAGTGTTTGAATTGATGATACGCCATCCCGAAGAGTTTCGAGAGTTCTCCGAAATTTCCTTTGGTTGCGATCGTTGTATCAAGAATCGATTGAGTGAACCCGACGAGTTCGGTTCCGTTTAGATCGTTGACCGCAGATTTTATGTCGTAGACCCCGGAGATAATCGAGTCTGTCGACTCTCCCAAAGCGGACGACATAGAATATGCGGATTTCGTTATGTTATCGACTTCTTTCGAAGTCAGTCCGAGAGACTTGAGGTTTCCCTCAAGTTTTGAAGTTTCCATCCGAGAACCGACAAGACTCATGGTGAGCGAAGCTGCGGCAAGACCGACACCGAGAAGAACTCCACCCATTTTTATGTTACCAATCGCGCCTTCCATTTTCACAACTTCAGCGTGATTCTCACCAAGTTTCTTTTTCATGGCGTCCCACTTGTCGTTGATTTCGTCAAGTTTGTTCGAAGCAAGATCTCGTAGAGTAATCACTACACCGAGTTCAAATATTGAGCTGTCCATGATTCCTCTACCTCCTTCTTAATCTCCGCTAAACGCTCTTACGATAGCCTTTACCATCGTATTGATTTCTATTTCTCGAATGTATTCCAACTCTGCGGCGAGCTGGATTTCGTATTCCTCTCGTTCGTCTCCGTCTTCCGGATATTCGATTTTCCTACTAGGGAAATAATACATTAGAAGAACTTCAAATGCACCATTCCCTTTTCGAATTTCTCGGAGACGATCGTTTAGAGCTTTTTTACAGTAACCTCTTTGGTGGTCGCAGTAAGTTCGATCAGTTTATTACTGAGGGGGATGAAAATTCCGGGAGAGTCCTGCGCCCAACCGTTCACAACTTCGAAACTCGGATACAAACAGCACTGGCCTGTAAGACGTTGTGCGACATCGGTCGCTTTTTCTTTCCTTGCTCTTTCGAGCGAATCGTCTACTTGAGTTTTGTTCGGAACGCGACAGATGATTTTGCGATCCTCACCTGCATCGAGCAAATGAATCCCGCCTTTATCAGAGAAATGTTCTTTAATCTTCTCGATCGCGCTCTTATTTTTAGAAAGAAAATCATCGTCGATAGATGCGTAAGGTTGTGGCAAAGAATCGAATGCTTCTTTGAGTTCTGGGATGCTGGACATTAAAGGGTTCATATTGTATTCCTTATATTCAAAATTTCAAAATCGATTTAAGTAGTTTTCTCTTTTAAGTTAGGCGAACGTGATCACCGGAATCGAAAGGAGTGCAAGTTCCAAAGGAACCGCGATTGCACCCGAGTTTCCGCTCTTGATGTCCGCGTTGTATTTTGTGATTTTCACCGCCGGAGCGATGTATTTGAAATCGGGTCTTCCTTCTGCTTTCAAAATCGCTGTAAGCGGAGCGGGTGGAAGTTTTTCGATCAGCCCACCGTAGGGAGCCGCGAGTAAAACCAGACGATCAAGCTCTTCGAAATAAATCTCCGCGTTGAGCGTTCTTTTGTAGTTTTTCGTAGTATATCCGACGACTTCCCCGGATTTTCCGTACGTCAATTCTATCTCGCAGGCGTGATCGAATTTAAACCCGGAAAAGTTCACCATATCGTAACCGAAAAGTTTCAGTTCGAGATTTGTGAAGCTATAATTTTCCTTAACGACTTCTAATGCCATTTTCTATACTCCTATTTCGGTGTTGCGAACGACGTTTCCCATTCGATCGCTTGGGTTCTGTTGCTTACGAACATTTTGCATTTTGCTTTGAGAATGCGATTTGTGTTAAAGGTTTTATTCGGATCGAGAATAATCTCGTGTCCGGATATCTCTTTTCTTCCGGGGGCTTCCATCTCTGCGGCGATCTTGGAATCGACGTAAGTTTTGAGGTAGTCGAGACCGCCGGAGCCGGAATCCACTTCCGTATCCATGTTTAGGAATTGAAGTGATTCGCGGTAAAGAATACGGTGCATCTTGTCCGCACGTCTTCGTTCAGGAAGTTCTTTGAAGTCGGAAGAACTTGCCGCTTTGATCTTGTCGCGTGCGACGAAGATTCCCTCGTAATCATCGTATTCTTTTAGGACCATGAGTCCCATATCGTGAAGGAGATCCATGTAGTCGCGATATCCTTCGTTCCAGTAACGGATTTCGGAGAAGGTCAAAGAACGCATGTCCTTCACGTAACCGATGGAAACGTTTACGGGAGCGGCGGCGATCTTTGCGGTTGCCATCGTCGCGAAGTTTCTCCATTCTCCCATTGTGTTACCGGCGGCCTTCACTGCGGAAAATCCTCCTGACGCGTCGACTCCACCCGGAATGTATCGGGCTTCTCCGATTGTGACCATCACCCTTCCTTTCGGGGAAGCAAACGGATCAAATTCGTCTTGGATGTATTGGAAATACTCTGGAACAGTTTCCGAATCATTCTTTCCGCGAGCTTCCAGAATGATGAAGGAAGGAAGGTGATGTTCGGTTTCCATCTCTTCGAGAATCGCATTACACGACATTGCAAAAGCTCTCGTCGCGGGGCCGAGAACATGAATCCAGTAGGACCGATATTCTCTTTTTAGTGTTTCGATCGCGGTAAGTCTGGACGCCGTTGATGCACTCGGACCGGAGATCGTAAAGGCGTAGGTATCGCCGATCTTAAACGTATTTGCAGGAGTGGAAGCGTTTACAAACGTTGCGGTCACTCCGACATCGAGAGAGATTGGAGAACCTGAAGCGGGTGTGATGAGCGGGGAAGAAAAGTTCTCACCGCCGTCCACGGACTTCCGATATTCTGCAACGCCGGACGCTCCGTCTTTCGTGATTTTTAGAACAACAATCCTGCTTCCTGTTGGAGTTCCGGCGACAGTCGGCAGTGCCGCTTCTCCGGTTCCGGGTTTTGCGGGAGTTCCTACAGATCCTACAACATCGTTTACGGGACGAACACAAAGAACCGGAACCGGTTTTTGACCTTTTGATTCGTCGAACTCTTCGAAGAATTGTTCGAGGGAATTTACGAGTTCACCACGACCGAAAACGTCTCTCGCTTGCGGCGCGTTATTGATTACATAGATACGATTTGCATCTCCGGTTTCTGCGGTTCCGACTTTGGAACCGACGCGATCCGGCTTTACGTCGTTGAAGTTGATTCCACCGTCTTGATGATACGTGGAAACGTCGCCTGTTGCCATTCATTCGCTCCTTATTTGGAGCGATTAAGTAATTTCGCGCAATCTGCGCTCTTTATTTCTTTTCGTCTGCGGAAACAACTTCCTTTGAAGTTCGCGCTTTAGCTAGTGCTTCGTCGGAAAGTTTGAGTCCTTTTGTAGGACTAAGGACTTGTTTCGGATCTGCGTCACTTGTTTTTTCAAGAGGCGATCCATCCGGTTTCACACCTGCAAATTCTTGATACGTTGCGGTAAGAAAATCTTCTGTGAGATCACTTTCCGGATCCAGTCGCAGATGTTCCTTGAACCCGGCGGCGAGAGCCGTTCTGATTTTGTGTTTTTCGATAAACTCGTCTGCTTTCATAATTCCTCCGAGCTGACAATTTCTGTTGGCTCCTCGATTTCAAAAGTTCCCGAAGCCAACGTAGGGACTCTTTCCAATTCAAAAATTCCATCTTTGAAAATGACCTCGACGTATATTTTGTAGAGACTCAATTTCTCCGCCGGATCGGTAACGAGAGCAACTTTTCCAGGTCGGATTTCTACCGTCGCTCCTTGCGATGTTGCGTATCGCTCATTTTTTGCGATATAGATCAAGGCTTGGTCTACAATTCCGGAATCAAGCGAACTCCCGGTAAAATCTCCTTTTGATAGAAGATCTTGTTTGATGTTGTTTAACCAGAAATTCAAAACGTATTTGTATTCCTGTTTGTAATGCTCTTTCAGGTATTGGAGATTCTTTACTCCGTCGATCATCGTAGGTTCGAGTCGCTCGGTTCTTCGTCCGTTTCGCTCCGGTTGATTGGGAGAATGCTCGACGACGCAAAACGGAATCAATTCCTGAAACTTGTCATCCGGCGGATGAACTTCAAAAATGCGATCGTTCGGAATAAGTTGACGCGGTTCCGTTTCGGGTGGTTCTGGACTCGTTTGAATCGACCGAATCAAATTTTTCAGGTATTTGATATGTCCGATCTTCATTGTTTCATAAACTCCCGCATTCCGTTTTTGTAATTCTCCTTGAACTGTTCGGATCCTTCTTCGATAGAAGGCCCGACGACCGAACGCCTGGAAATGCCACCCGCTTCGTATCCCAATTCCTGCGCTCTCGCATATTTCGCATTCGTTCCAACAACAGCCTCGTATTTCCCGAGTGTCGCTACTTCGAAACTTCTCCACAAATCTTCCGATTTGCTTTTATCTCCCTCGATCAAAAACCTTGGGTCGAGTCCTTTCTTTGCCTTTCTCGCGATCGTTTCCGGATGTAACGCCTCGTATTGAGAGATGTATTTTTGATCCCGATATCCTTTTGTAATCAGTGCTTGAAGTAAATATGCGTTATCGATATTCGCTCTTCCGACGCAAGATTGGAGTTTGTCATTTGCATTTTTAAACAAACCTTTCAAGTTATCGGTATACGAAATTCCACTCACTTCAAAATCACCTGATTTCCTTTCTCCGGAAACTTGAGTCCGATCACAACAACGGAGAAATTCCCGGATTGTTTCGCTGGTAAGAATTTTTCAATTCTCCAGGCTTTGTTTACGATTTCTTCCAAAATGGGAGTATCCAGGGAAATCAATCCCTTATACAATCTACAAGACTGATCCAGTTGGCTTGCGATAGATTCCAGTTCGTCATAGATGATTTCCGCTACTGCATCGTAATCTTGTCGTTCACCGCCCGGACCTTTGGTTCCTTTTTGCGATTCGTATTCGAAATAACCCCGAACGCTTTTTAATCTTGTCCAGACAGGTTTTCGAAACGAATTCAGTTCGTCCTCTCCTGCAACTGGCAGAGTCGATTTTAAGATCGTGAAATCCGCGTTTGTGTGTTTTAGATACGAACGTCTTAGCATTCCTTCTACACTCATGCAAACACCGATCCCGGTTCAGGTAGTCTTCCGAATAGAGTTACATATGCCCGATTTCGAAATGAAGCGGCTTTATCGCCACGTTCTTCCGGGGAAAGTTTTTGCATTTTCCGACGTTCTCCATTCTGACCGCCTACCTGAAATTCTGCTGGATCAACGACATCTAAAAGTCCATGTTCCTCGATGATTTCCGCTTTTATCAAAAGAACTTCTGCTCTCCGAAGTTCCCTCGGGAATGGAGCGGTCGGAACGGTATATCCCCAACCTTGAATCAGTTTCAACGCGTTATCCGCCACAGATTCCAAAAATTCTTCGAACTCTGTTTTGCCAGTCGTAAGCTGAGTGGAATCGTTCATATCCAAATCGGAGGGTTTTACTCCAATAAGTGCTTTGAGGTCAGGTAACGCGTTGATCATTTTCTCGGTTCTCCTTATGGACCGGTTTTTAGAGTTTTTATGTGACTTGCGGCCTGAAAAAGTTTCACGAATCCAAACCAAAGACTGATCGTAGATCTTTCGAACTGTTTGTTGATAATCTTGTCAGATTCGATGATCGAACTTTTTGCTTCCTCGTAGTAGGTAAGGCAGGTCGATTTTTCAAAAGCGATTGCTGCGTTTGCACCTGCGTTCGAGTGTAATCTCCAATTCAAACCGAAGAAGTTTTGAAATTCTCCACTTGCCACAAACTTCTCGGAAAGATTCAATGTTTGTAATTGAGGAAAATTATCCTTATCGGTAAGAATCTTATACATGAATTCTGGCGTTAGGACTAAGTAATCGAATTCGTGGCCTTCCGGAGCTTTGGCAAAGATAAGATCGATCAGATCTTCATACTTCCAAACTAAATCTTGAGTCTTGGAGCCGGGAGATTTGGAATCTGTATCGTTACCATTTTTCAAAACAGAAAGTCCTTCGTTGACTTGTTGTCTTCCGAACCTAAACCCAACTCTTTGAAAAAAAATCGAGACGAGATCGATTTGCATTCTACGAACCGCTTCATAGGAGAATAGAATTTCTCTTCCTACTTTTTGCATCGATACGGATTTACCTTTGGTTTTGATCGTTGCTGTCGGAAGTGCGCCGCCTTCTGTTATTTTAGCAAGACCCACGTCCTCTTTCGCAAAATCCATTCCGATGATCTCGATCGCTTTGGAAGGAATCTTTTGACTCGTGGCCCGTAAGTCTTCGAGTCTCAAAGTTCGTTTGCCTTGATTCATCCCCAGATAAATGTTTCGATCGATCCAAGCGGGAAAAAGAACCGGCGAATTCGACGTCTTAAAAAAGTCTTCGACCAAAGTTGCAGAACTGAAAGGATTGATGTCGTGAGCAAGAAGTTGACGATCCAACGCGGACAATTTTGCCAAATCCCCTTTAAACTCTAAGCCGTCTTTTTCTTCCAGCTTCTCTAAGTATTCACCGAAAGAAAGATTTTGTTCTTTGGCTTCATCATACATTCCACTTTCGAGTTTGAAAGGTTTCAAGTCTTTGGAAGAAAACTCCAAATTTTGTCCTATGGTAAGTATTGGAGATATCGCCATCGATACACCTTTCAACATGATTGTGAAATCGAGTTGAAGTAAGTTTTGTGTTTCGGAAAATAACTCCGTCCCCATAAAGAAAACGAATAGTCCGATTAGAAAAATGAATATGTGTTTTAGTTTCATCCCTTTATCCTTTTAGAAATTTTACGATCTTATTCGTCGTATCGACGCTCAATACGAGGTAGGATTTTCCAGAGGCATCCTTTTTTACCTTACCATCTGCGTCGGCGACGAGTGTGTCCTGGCCGAAAGACGGAGCCGTTCCCGAATACGAACAGTTAAAAACCCCGTCGAGTCTTACGAGACAAACAGTTCCCTCAACAGACTCTAACGTACCATCGAACTTACTTCCATTTGCGGTTTTAGAAACGGTCATTTCTCCCGTAATCGAAACAACCTTTCCTATATCTGCTTCGGTGATGTCCGAATAATTGAAAGATGCCAAAAGCGGCTCCTTTATGCCGTCAGCTTTAACTACGATTTCGTCTTCATTAGCCATCTTTAACCTACCTTGATTTTGAATTTCTTTTCCGGCTTTTCTTCGATGTTTAAGCCTTTTCCGGAAGCTCTTGTATTTCCGCCCGATTCGTCTTCTCTTTCAGGGAAGATTTCTTCGAGTTTTGCTCCATACTGTTCGGCGAACGCCTTGGCCTGTTCGAGATCTGCGTTTTCGATCATAGATACGATCGCGGAATTTTCTTTGCCTTTAGCAAATACACCATAAAGGCGAAGAGCTTCGTTTCGTATAGCCTCAAGAAATTTCTTTGGCTCTTCTAAAAGCCTCTTTAGTTTCGCAACGTTCGTTTTGTGATCGAACCCTGCGGTGAATTTGTCGAGATCGGAGAGTCCCGCGTATACCCCGAGAGAAGTTTCCAACTGCGTAATTTTGGAACCCGCTTCTTTAAAAACGGCTTCTAAATTTGCGCTTGTCAGATCGATTTCATCGCCCTGTTTTTCCAGACCGAAAGGTTCTAACGCGACACCCAAGGACTCGAAAACTTTAAGTTTGATTTTCATGTTTTCCTCCTTTGGGTTTTCCTCCCCCGGCTCGGACGAGGATTCTTCAAAATGATTCGATTGTATTGAAAATCGTTTTGCTTTGGGATCGGCTCCCGCATAAACGATGGATGTTTCGGGAACGGCTAAGATTTTTGTGATGATGAATCGAACGATTTGTCCGTCGATTTCACGTCCGAGATTGGAATAGAAATAATCCAAATCCGGATGAGATTTTTCGTAAGTGAATCGAATACCTACAGAGGTTGAATCAAGTATCGGTGGTTCGGTTTCTAAACGACCGATGATCGAAGATCCGAATTCCCGAAAGATGCGATATGTTGCATCGACCCCTTCGTTTCCTTTTTCTGAGTTCCAAATAGGATTGAGAACGACACCGATGGAATTTTCAACATTCGTAATATGGTCTTTGAATATTTTTGTTTCGAAAAGTTTGATTGCATCTTTTAAGATGTTGTCTTTGGTAAAATCGATCCAATACCCTTCGATAAGGGTTTTAGACAACATCCGAAATTTGAATTCTGCATACGGCAAATCCTGGGATGATGGATCGCCTCCATTTCCTAATCCTAATCTTGTGCCAGAAGATAAGACAAGTCCAGACGCGCGAAATATAACTTGGCCTTGTCCGGAGGTATGAAGTCGTACACCGTTTGATAACTCGGTCCAACCGTTCGAATCGTATTGTAATTTTTCCTTTGCCATTGCTTCCATTCAAGGAAGCGATCCAGTAGTTTATGGCGGATATCCCGCTCTTTTTATTTGTAATATAACTCGCTGGCGATTTCTCGCACATGTTCGGGAAGTTTTTCCAAAGGGAAATTTCCCGATGAAATTTCGTTCGGAAAATATCTCCACGAACTCTCAGATAAATCCATTCCACCGAAAAGGTGAGAAAGGATAGAAAACTTCCGAACAAAATTCACATCGCAATCTTCGAATTTTCCATTCAACTCGTCGAGAATCTGGGCAAGCATCTCTTGTTCCTCAATGCTCCCGACTTCTACGAATTCAATCAGTTTCAAAACTCTTTCGCGCGTCATGCAACCTTCAAAAATGAATCCGTAAACTTTTCCGAATCAAGTTGGAAGAGATTTTCGATTTCGAACGTTTCCGCATTTACCGGAACGAAAAATTTTCCTCCATCTTTTTGATCCTGAACGAAACCAAATTTGTAAGTTTTCGATTTCGTCTTTTTATCTTCTGTTGAATACGCATACAGTGTATTAAAATTCTTCAAAACATCAAGGCCCTTAGATGCGTATGTGGCCTCTGTTTTTCCAAACAATGCGGAACCTCCTTCCGATATCCGTTTTTTCCAGCCTGCTTTTAACTTTTCCGAATTCCAAACTGCGTTTCCTTGAACCGATGCGATCTTGTTTACAAGCTCGTCAGGCTCAAGTCCACTCAGACTTTTTTTCCGCTCATCGATGCGATTTCGATCTCTCTTCAAAATCTTATTTGGACTTTCGATATTTCCGTTCACAGGAGTTTTTCCACTTCCTGTAATCCGGTTAATCACGGATTTCACAAACATCACGATCGTCGTTCGACACCGAAAATGAAACGGTGGACACTTTACCGCAAGTGCCTTTAAGATTTCCGAGGACTTCATCGAAGGAAAATCCCGAATCTCTTTTGCCGTTGGCGGACGATATTTGTTCCAGAAATTTTCATCCGTCGGGGTGGAAATAAACTCCTCAACAAAGTCATTCATCTCCGAAACCGAAAATTTTCTTCCGTTCAACTCTCTACAAATCGGAGAAGTCTTCGCATCCATAATTGCGACAATTTCCACTTCCGCAATTCCGAGCGCGTGCATCCGCTGAATTCTGGAAAAATTCTGAGAGGTATATACCTTGTTGCGAAAAATATCCTCAATTCTTCCACTGATCTCTTTGTTTGTAAGGTCTACCCCGAGACGTTCTTTCAGAGCCTTGATCGCTTCTACTTTTGTCTTGCTTCCATCCAAAACGGAACGAATCGATTCTTCAAAAACATCACTTTGAGAATTGAATAATTTCCCGTAGTCTGCGTTATTCAGGCGTCCGAAAAAATCAAGTGCGTCTTGATTGATTCTCGGCGTGATGTCTTTTACGCCAACCTCATACGCTTGTCCGATCTCCCACGCTTCCCGAGTAAAGTCTTCAACCTCTTTCCGTGTAAGTTCCGGAAACTTAGTTCCTAACTCACGAATCAAATAATCGGTAATGACTTTTACAGCGTCTTCCGATTCAAGATCGAATTTGATTCCACTCAGAACATTCTGAACTTTTTCTCCATAAGAATGGAAAATCTTTTGAAGTCCTCTCTGAACAATTTCTTCTAACTGCCTTTCTTCCTCCTCATTCCACTTTCCTAATGTTTGCGTCCGCGTTGAATCGGAACAACATTGGTCCGAGTGTCGTTTTTTTTTTGGAACTTTTCTTCAAGTTCCTCATCATTCTCATCGGATTGTGATAAATCGGGTTCTGAACCACGACCTGAGTCCCTTTTATTGCGTTTAAAACGGTGTTCATAGGTGTTCACGAGGTCTTTGACCTCCTGAGATAGCGGGTCAATGCCTAAACCCCTTAAAATGGCACCTAACGCGTTTTTAGAAAACCGCGTTCCCGCCGCCTTTTCGTAACCATGTTGTTTAGCCAGTTCATCAAGATCGATTACTCCCTCGTGGTAGAGTGTGATCAATCGATCTGTATGGAGTTTGTCCGCTTCCTCATTTGTTTTACGTGCAAGCGCATCCTCTTCGGGGTTGAGAGATACCCCTTTTTGCCAAGATGCTTTGAGCCTTTTGAATCGGTATCCTTTCAAGCGAAGATGTAGGGTAAGAGTTTTTTCTAAAAATCGTTTCGTCGGATGTCGAATATTTTCGCCCTTCATCAGAAACAACTTTGAAGTGATTTTTGCGTATGTTTCCGTTACTGCGGTAGGACGACCGAGCATGAACATATCGATGTCCATTCCCGAGCAAAGTTGTTGCTCGATAATTTCCATTACGTCTTTCATTCCGGACGATTTCTCGGAAGTGATGGAATGGTGATCGATTTTCGTCCCGTCAGATCCAACCAATAATCCGGATTCAATCGATTTCTCGATTTTTTTCGCGGACTTTTTTAAATGCTCTTCTTGCAGATTTGAAATGTTTTTTAAATCCGTTCCCGGCTCTGGTTTGAACTTTGAAAGTATTACAGAAAGAAATCCAAGGAGTCCCCATTTACGAGTCGATTTTTCTAAGTTCTCCATTCCGCGACCTTGAGAAAACATAGAGCGAATTGCTGCTATTGCGGGAGGGATTCCATACGGATTGTCTTCTTCTGTTTCAAGAGCTTCGTAGGTATAGATTTCTTCGTTTAAACGCAAAGAAGATCCGTTTCCTAATAATTGATGGGGAACGAATCGATACCGAACCAACCCGTTCTTTCCTTCTATCTTTTCTTTTCTGAATCTGACTTTGGAAACGGGAATGAGTTGTGCTGTTTCGATTGAATCCATTTCCATCGATGGAACTGCCTCAGCCGACAATACTCCCATGATCGCGGTTTGACGAATCAATTTGTTTGTGATTCCGGGATGTGTATCGAACCAATTATCTATTTCAATGAGCGCAGAATCCACTATACTTTGACTTGCACCTTCTAACTCCCATTTGAATCCAGTATTCATAAGAAAGATGGTTCTTTTCAAATTCTGATTGAAGTCAGGATTTATCAGTGCCAGTTTCGAAAGACTCGGAATCATATCCAAAGGATAATCCGGATTTACTTCGGCCATGAAGTCTACAATTTCCGATTTCATGTTAGAAAATGATTTTGGACTATCCGGAGGAACAGCAAAACTCGTCCCTTTACTTCGAAATAGATCTACAAAGGATTCAACTTGCTTAGAAATTCTTTCCGAAAACTTCATGGAGCCCCCAACTCGAAAGCAAGACGAAGAGAGTTCAGGGCCATACCAAAGTGATTAGGAACCTTTTTCTTAAATGAATATTTTGGTTTTCCGTTTTCATCTTCTCCGCGTTCTTTAATCAACATTTTTAGATGTAGCTCCAATTCTTCCACGAGTTCAAGATCGTAACCGGAAAGACGGGTTTTATCCGGAAAAATAAACAGTCCGTTTTTAATTGCGTCTACGGTGTCTTGTAACGATTCATCGCGATTGACATTCACAACTTGAATACCTTCCGATTCATCCTCCGAAACCAAAGACTCGTCCTTAGTGGAAAATCGTTTTGAAAAATACTGAATCCGAATGAAATCACTATATCGTCTCGCAGTTCTCACCGACCAGTTTTTGTTCGGCAACGCATCGAGGATTCCAGAATATACTTTAAACTTCTCGATCGCTCGATTGATTTCCGATTCATTGATAACTGGGAATTTTGCCGGATATAATTTGATTCGGTTATCGGAAGTGTGTTCCCCGAAAAGCATGTGAACCGTATCACCTTGATCGGCTCCCATGTAAGTGAACGAATCCACTCCCTCGGGAATTCCATGGTCGCCTCGCATCGAATCAAGTAAACTTTGAGTTACGGGTTTTTCGTCATCCGTTGAATACGGCCAACCCAGCACGGAAATGAAATAATTCTTCTTTTTGATCGAAGTAGTCGCTTCTTTCCATCTGTTATAATGTTGTTCCGGAGTTTTGATCGTATTGAAAAATTGAGAAACTTGAACACCGGTATTATGATGTTTCTGGATAGCAGGAACGTAAGTTCCTTTTTGGGGATTCAAAGTCGCACCACATTTACAAGCAAAAACAACTTTAGAAATCTTCCCAGTTTTTACTCCGAAAATTGATCCAGGGTCATCAATGAAACGCTGGATAAGATTATTCCACTCGTTGCAAGCATCGCATTTTATGAGCCACCAACATTGATTCGAGTTTTTCCACTCCGCATGAATTCCAAAGTCCTCGAAAGAAGGCTGAGAAATCACTCTACTTAAAGCCAGTTTTGAGTGATCCAACCGGTCGTTTGCAAACTCGGCATGTTCCTGATTTTGTTCATCGAACTCGTCGAGATAGTTTATGTCAGAATCGAATGTCTTTACCTGTTTTAAAGTTTCCGTTGCTCTAAAGGCAAGAGTAGACTCAAGATATTTTAAGAGATGAACGTTCTTGATTGAATCTGTTTGCTCTACAATTTTTTTGATATGTGGCGACACCTTGATCATGTCTTCTACCCGGTCCTGAACAAAAATTCTCATATTCCCGGCATCCGGAAAAAACCATGCTAATTTTAAAGAATCCTTTTCCGCTCTCCAAAAAGATTCAGCAATCAATAAAGTGGATAATGCAACTTGGCCACCTTTCAAAGCTATAAATCTCTTTGATTTTTCGAGTTTCATAGCGATCTCTTTTAGGTATTCATGGCCATCAAACGAATAACGATGAACTCCGACAGAACTTCGAACATATACTTTTGAAAGGAGATAATCTATAAAAGACGTATTTGAAAAGGATCTCTCTCCTTTATCAATTAACTGTTGTATGAATTCCTTTTGTTTCTCTGAACTCATACTTTCGTATCCGTCAGAGCTTTCGGCTCTTCGATGATTGTTCCTTGAACTTCTTTAGCATCCGTCCACTCTGAATGCCATTTCAAAAGATTCTTTTGGTGAATTCCCCATTCATCATTGATCGCTTTCTTAGTCTTTGGGCCTTTCATAAAAAGATCAAGAAGCGTATCTGCCGCACGAATTAAATCGATGGATTCAGAATCTTCATTCTCTAACTGTAGTTGATTTGTCGCCAAGGCTTTCCATAGATATCCAAGAGAAACAGGGTCTTTTGCCTTGCCGATCATCTGACCGGCCTCGCTTAAGAAAGCATTTCGCACAGCTTGGAGCATCATCGCGTTGTCCGTCTTAATTTTGAATCGGTAGTTCGTTGCCTTCTCTTGTAACTGTAATTTCGTTACGTGACTCACTTCATCACGGTAATCAGACCAATTTTTATTTGTAGAATCTTTCTTTTCTGCCCACTTTCGAATTGTGTTCGCGGAAATTTTCGGAAACTCTGGTTTAAGAATTGCTTCAATTTGTTCCGCGTTTTTCCCGACGAGGAAAAGAGTATAGGCGCGGTGTTTTTCGTTTTCGGAATACGCCATTTTAACTTTTCTCGATCTCCATATAAAATGTCGTTGGAACTCCCATTTTGAAAAGTTCGTCGAGATCGTATTGAATAAGGTGTCCGTATGGATCGATATAGCGAGGACCAACTCCGTACGGGTCGGAGGCTTTTAGAAATTTCTTACCATCATTCGTTTCGACAATTCCGATTCCCCGGATAATATGCCCCTTGCGCGTGAGATACGTTCCGAGTCCACAAGGGAAAGAACCGGTTTCAAAATACTTGCACAGTTCTTCCTTGTTTCCCTTTTTCTTCCGAATCCGATACGGAAGTTCGTTGGATTTCATCAGTTCGTTAAAGTGTTCTGCGTGATCCGCAGAATCGTATACGTTCCGTTTGTGTTTTTTGATCCAATTTTCAAGAAGAGCGTAGTAGTTATAAGTCGTGAGACTTGTAAATCCTGGAATATTTTCCTTCATTCCAACATACACGATCATATCCTGAAAGACGTTTCCCATACACTGTTGGTAGTCTTTTAATCCAAAAACCGGCGTGACTTGATCTCCACGTTGTGGATTCCAAGGTGCAATCGGATCAGACAAATGAGAAATCACGTTATTTACTCCTCAATCGAACAAACAGGTTTGGTCAGTTCACACTTTCGGCGAATATGAAAAACTCCAGGAATCCAACTCGATTCCAAAATTTCGATTCGATCCTCTGAACAGTTTCTTTCCCACTCGGTCCATTTACGAACACACTGTTCGTGTTCCAGACAACGAGAGAGATCTTTGGCGTGAATTCGATATGCGTTGTATCTGCTCGACGCCACATACCAATTTCCTTCGATTTGTTTTGCTACCGGGCTGCTGGCCTCGGGAGGTTTCGCGAGCGTATAATTTGTGGAAAGGAAACTTCCGCGACACGCTTCGTTTCGCTCTTCACGGACACGGTTTGCTTGGCTCTGGCACGCAGTCAGAGTCATAAGCACGAGCGGGAGACAACTCCACTTCTTGAACTTCATCGTAACCTCCTTTGTTAATAAACTGAGAGGCGCAGGTAACGCCTCTCATTGTGAGCATCGTGACGACGAACAATACAAAGAAAATGGCAAAGATTTTGTCTTTAAGAGATATCGAATTCCACCAAAGCAAAAATGCGCTCATAGTTGAGAACTCCCTATGGTTTCTTTTTGTTCGGTTTTTCCCTGAATGTTTTCAAACAGATCACTGAGAGCTTTTGTCTTTGAATTGAGATTCTCGTTGATTCTCTTTCCGAGATAAAGCGACCCGGCGGCTCCATAAAAAACGATCAACCACTGGATTAGATCCATGTGAAGCGGTCGCAATGAATCAGGCGAAACTATCGAAAGGATTGATAAGGAAATCAGATACCCGATTGCAATAAAGAATACGATCCAAGTTCGGAGAGTAGTGTCCGAATATTTTCCGGTTCGATCATCTTTGAATAAGAATTTCATTCTCCTCTCCTTAATTTTGTTGAAGTGAGCTTTATCAGATCCTTCACGTCGGCTTTAATTTCCGAGAGATCCTTCGCGATCGCGGTCATTTCCGTTTCGATTTTAACGATTCGGATCTCATGATCCTTATACATTGTGTTGTATTGGATGATTCCCGAAATTACAAACCCCAGGATCACAAGGATGTCTTTGATCCCGAGCTTGATTTGATTAGGCTTGAAGTTATCCATTCTTCCTCGCAAAAAAAAATCCCGCACTGTGGCGGGCGAGTTACTACTTAATCGCTTCCGATTGTGAGAAAAGAATAGCATGGCATGAACCATTTCGAAAGGTCCTAAGAGGCTCTCCTACGACCCTTTGGCCTCTGTTTTTTAAGAAGATGGATATTTCTGAGGAAAGGAGTTTAGGATATTTGCTTTGTAGTTTTGAGTATTTGAGAAATGCGATCGAGATCAGAAGTTAAGAATCTTCTTGTTCTCGGTCCCCACTCAATGAATGGAATCTCGTGATCGATTACGTGCCGATTAAAGGAACGAATGGGAAGATTTAGATAGGACGCCGCCTGTTTTGAACTGAGGGATTTATCTTTGTCTCTCGGGATAAGTATTTCTTGAGCTTCTACAAGATCTAAACCGTTTTCGGTTAGAGATGGTTGGACTAATTTGAGGAGTGAACCGTTTCGAGTATGACCCTTGATTGAACTCATGCCTTTTGGTTGGAAAGGCATATTATGGGTTTGTCAAGTATTTTTTATTTGCAATGATTTGTCATAACTTCGTATGCCTCGGAAGAGCCAAGTTCACCAGCAATACTAAGGTCTTTGCAAGCGAGATCAACATTTTTTAGTGCGAATTGATTTAAACCACGTAGGTGATAGGCTTCAGCATTTTTTGGATTAAGTTTAAGAACAATATTCGAGTCTCGAATCGAACCTCTAAAATCATTGCACGCCAATCGTATCGAAGCACGAGCCAAATAGGCAACCGAACTTGGATCGTATTCTTTATTGCAATCGGGTATCTGATTTCCTTATCAATCCTTTCGATAGTTTCGCCTGA
>NZ_NPEF01000309.1 GCF_002811955.1 Leptospira ellisii | reverse complement strand
TACGATGGACGGCCTCGTCGTGGAAGTCAGCAACAACACTCCCGTGATCGAAGAGGAAGAGGAAAGAATGCGGGAAAAAATGAAGAAGGCCATGGGTTATAACGATATCGCCGAATTCTACATGGACAACATGGATAATACGGAAGGCGCGGGGCTCGGAATCGCTCTCATCATGATCCTATTAAAAAGTGAGAATATAGATCCGCACCTCTTCCGAGTGATGACTCGGGAACACGAAACCATCGCCCGTGTGGAGATCCCGTTCAACGAAAATTATATCAGCATGAGAAGTAAGGAATTAAAGGAAAATCATCTTGGAAATTAAGGGAAAAACAGTATTAGTCACCGGTTCCGCGGGAGGACTCGGCAAGGCGATGGCGGAGCATTTCGCCAAAAAAGGAGCCAAAATCGTTCTTTCGGACATTTCCGAAGAGAAACTCAAAGAAGCGGAGAAGGACATTCAAAATTTGGGAGCCGAAGTAATCGGCGTGAAAGCGGACGTATCCAAAGAAGAAGATGCAGAAAAGCTGATGCAGTCCGCTGTCGCACATTTCGGAAGTTTGGACGTAGCCGTACTCAACGCCGGAATCTTAAGGGACGGCCTGCTCGTCAAAACGGATAAGGAAACGGGCAAAGTGGTATCCAAGATGTCCCTTTCGAATTGGCAATCCGTAATCGACGTCAATCTTACCGGCGTGTTCTTAACGGGAAGAGAAGCCGCGATACAAATGATCGAAAGCAAAAGCAAAGGCGTCATCATTCCGATCGCATCCGTAGCGATGCACGGTAACCCCGGTCAAACAAACTATTCCGCCGCGAAAGCCGGAGTTGCCGCAATGACGAAACTCTGGGCGAAAGAATTAAGCAGATACGGCATACGTGTGGCAGGAATAGCGCCCGGATTTATAAAAACGGAAATGGTGATGAAGGATATGAATCCGGAAGCATTAAAAAAATGGGAAGCGTTGATCCCGATCGGTAGATTAGGAGAACCTTATGAGATTGCACTCACCGCCGAATTCATCGCTAACAACGATTTAGTGTCGGGAGTAGTATTAGAAATATCCGGTGGAGTAAAAATTTAATCGGACATCGATTTTTTAAGAAAAGAACTTTACACTAAAATAAAATTATAATAAAATAGACCGTAATTTACCGAATTTAGTGGATTACTAAAACTGAATAAACTAAAGTCGATAAGTGAGTCTAAAGAGAAAAGCATCTTCTTTTAGAAATCTAAAAAAGAGTAAAACAATGTCTAAAGAAAAATCAGTATTGAAGAAAAACCAGTTAGAATCAGCAATCCGCGGTATCAAGGGAATTGCACATCCCGACCGTTTGCAGATTCTTTTTTTCCTTTCTCAAAAGGAACACAGCGTGGGAGAACTCGTGGATCTGCTGGGAATCAGCCAATCTGCGGCGTCTCAACATCTGAGCAAAATGAAAATCAACGGAATTCTTTCCAGCAGAAAAGAATCCAACCAAGTCTTCTATTACTTAAAAGACGGAAAATACAAGGATCTGATCCGTACTATCGTAAAGATTTACGGCTGATCTTTCGTATTCAAAAAATGTTATGTGCCCTCTTCCTCTTCGAGGAGGGCCACATACTCTCTCACCGCTTCCTTCAACCCAGTAAATCCGCCGGAATAACCGGTTTTCATAAGTTTTTGCGTGTCAGCGCAGGTATAATATTGGTATTTCGCCTTCAGATACTCCGGCATTTCCGTATATTCCACGTTTTTCGGAAGTTTTAACGTATCGAAAATCGCTCCTACAAGATCGTTCCAGGTTTCTGCGATTCCCCTTCCCAGATTGTAGATCCCGCCGTGTCCGCCGAACGCCAAATAGGCGGTGATCTTGGCGGCGTCTTTCGCGTATAAAAAGTCGCGTCTCTGTTCTCCGTCCTTATATTCAGGACGATAGGATTTGAAAAGACGGATCTTTCCCTCCTGCTTGATCTGCTCATAACCCTTCAAAACCACGCTTCTCATATCCCCTTTGTGCCCCTCTCCGAAACCGAACACGTTGAAGTATTTAATTCCCGTGATCCGCTCCGAAAAACCTTTCTTTTGTGCGTAAAGATCGAACATGTGTTTGGAATATCCGTACATATTCAGCGGTTTGAGTCCTTGGATCGGGGTTTTATCGTCGTATCCGAAGGCGCCGTCTCCGTAGGTCGCCGCCGAGGAAGCGTAGACAAATCGAATCCCGTTTTTGAGGGATTCTTCGGCGAGAAGTTTCGTATATTCGTAGTTATTCGATATCAGGTAGGAGGCGTCCGTTTCGGTTGTGGAGGAACAGGCGCCGAGATGAAACAGTATATCATAATTCTTTAATAGAGAGGAACGGGACGCAAGATCCAGAAAACGGTCCTTTTCGATATAGTCCGCGTATCTGAGTCGGACCAGATTCTTCCATTTGGAGGAGGACCCCAGATGATCCACCACGAGAATCTCCTCGATGCCCTGACGGTTGAGTTCACCCACGAGATTGGATCCGATCAATCCGGCTCCGCCGGTTACGATGCACCTTTTTTTCGTCATAAGGTTCAGTTTCCTATAAGGAGTCTATCAGTCTACCAAATCTGTCGTTCACCCTGCGTACGGTTTTCTCGTCGGGAACGGTCAAAGGAGGATACCAGTCCTTAAGACGGCAATCCACCACGACCGGAGGACGAAAACCCGCGTGATTGCGGATCCATTCCGTTTTCGCATACATATCTCCGGCGGGTTCGAAGCGAGTGAACATGGACCAGATAAAATCGTGATCGGAGCGCGTGGCGTCCTCGGAATCGTCCACTAAAAATACGAATAAAAATCCGCGGATACTTTTCTCTTCGAGGAGTTTCTCGGGAATTCCGTCCTTCCGCTTGTATTTCGGGCCCGATACGACCAATACGCCCGGATACGGAACCTTAGGATTCTGAAAAAAGCGGCCCGAAAATTTACCGGAATATCTCGACTTTAAATCGTTCTTCTTATCGCCCGATCCCAAAAAAACGGCCTTGCTTCCCTTGTTCACCTCCGGACCGGTGTAGTCCAAAGTATCCTGCGAAACGTTGGAAAATATGTGAAGGTCGCTTAAAGGATTCATTCTTTCTAATACTCTAATAAACGTTTCTCTAAAGTTCTTCAGATTCACCCTCTGATCCGTAACCAAAAGAACCTTCGTGAGGGACAATTGCCCTTCTCCCAGGATCCGCAGCGCACCCGTAAACGCTTCTCCCTGGTATCTTTCCTTTACGATCGCGGCGGCAAGGGAATGCACTCCGGACTCCTCGTACGCCCAGACCCCTTCCACGGCGGGCATAACGACCGGAAACATCGGGGACAAAAGATCCTGAAGATATTCCGCGATCCAATGATCCTCTTGAGGAGGACGACCGACGACGGTGGCCGGCCAAACCGCGTCCTTTCTGTGGAAAATTCCGCTCACGCGGACGACCGGGTAGTCGTGTTTTAACGCGTAATAACCGTAGTGATCACCGAACGGTCCTTCCGGCTTACGGATCTTAGGCGGAATGGTCCCGGTGATCATAAAATCCGCGTCGGCAACGATCGGAAGAGAAGAAAGACCCGCATTTCTGTGGATCCGTAGCTTCTCACCTAACAACAACGAGGCGAGAATCAACTCGCTGATTTCCTCGGGTAAGGGAGCGATCGCCGCGATCGTCAATCCCGGCGGTCCTCCCGCGTATATGTTCACGGGAAGCGGATTTCCCGACGACTCGGCTTCGTGATAATGGTTTCCTCCTCCAAATGGAAGAATCTGGTCCGACTCAGATACGCGGACTATATCGAAAAGGACCG
>NZ_NPEF01000308.1 GCF_002811955.1 Leptospira ellisii | reverse complement strand
ATTGGAAAAACGGAACGTCTTCGAACAGGAAAGCGAGGAGAGATACAGGCTTTTTTTTCAATACAATCCGCACCCCGCGTTTTTGTTCGATCATTCCAACTTGAATGTGTTGGAGGTCAATCAGGCCGTTTTGGAAAAATACGGATTTTCGGAATCGGAACTTCTCGGAAAAAACATCCTCGATCTGTTTCATTCCGACGATAAAAATTCAGCGGAAGAGGAGATACGCTCCTTCGCCTTCGGAGTGAATAAGACCTCCTCGAGCCGTCACAAAAAAAAGGACGGTTCCGTACTTTTGACGGAGAACACGGTGTATAAATTCAGATTCCGTAATCAGATCCTGGGTTTGGCCGTGGTTACCGACGTCACGGAGGCGGTTCGAAACCGCGAATCGATCCTGGCTTCCCTGGAGGAAAAGGACACGCTCATCCAGGAAATCCACCACCGCGTAAAGAACAACATGCAGATCATGGTTTCGCTTTTGAATCTTCAAGCGGACAACGCCATGACGAGGGAATTGACTTCCAAAGAACTTTACGGTTTGCTAAAGGATACGGAAAGTCGGGTTTTTTCCATGGCCCTCGTCCATAACGAACTTTATAAGTCGCGGGATCTTTCCCACGTCGAGTTCGGCGGTTATCTGAATATGCTTCTGCAGAATCTCTGGAACTTATACGGAGTCGGGACGAACGTAAAACACGAAATCCAGGCGGAGGAATTACAGCTGGATATGAACACAGCGATTCCGCTCGGTTTGATAGCCTGCGAACTCGTTACCAACGCCGTCAAACACGCGTTCGGCGAATCCGGAAGCGGCAGGATTCTGATACGCGTTTTCCGCAGGGACGACGGAATCCGGATCACGATCGAGGACGACGGCAAGGGAATTTCCGCAGGTTGGCTCGCGGAACATCCGGACACTTTGGGGCTGCAGCTCGTAAAAATCCTGAGCAAGCAGATAGGAGGGGAATTCGAGTTGGAAAGTCTTCGTCCGGGAACCAAATTTTGCATTCGGTTCCCGGAGCCGGAAAAAAAGACCTAAAACGGATCCGTGTTTTAGATCCTTTTACCGCAGCCCTTCATGGAAGGATCGTACGGATTTTGTATCTTATCCCCGGATGCGATCCACTTCTTCTTCACCATCGGACAGTAAAAAACGTGGATTCCCGTAGATTCATCTTTTTGAATATACTCTTTCAGCGATTCCGCCAATTCGGAATAGGCGTTCAGACGATCCGTTTCGTTTTCCGCCGCCTTCAGTTTTTCCGCCGCACGAAACGCCGGAACGAGACTTTTATCCCGCGCGACTTCTTGTTGCAGAGTAGCGATCAAACGTTCCGCGTCCACTTTCGTTCCTTCGAAAAAAGAACGATGGATCCGGTCCAATTCCGCAAGTACGGTGGGTCTCGTCGGGAGGATGGACTTCGCTTCCGCAAACCCGACGGACAGAATGAGGGACAAACCGATAAAAATCAGATTCCGTTTCATATATTTATACCACCTTTCTGAGTTCGGCGATACATTCCTTGCAGCCGTCCGCGCAGTTTTTGCAGATTTCGTGATGCGATTCGTGCACCCTACACTCCTTTTCGCAGGATTCGCAGGCTTTGATACAAAGCGTCGCCAGTTCCTTGGTCAAAGGGGAATTGGAGGCTCCCAGAGTTACGAACGCCTTACAAAGAGCGAGCGTATCCTTCACGGTCTTGAGACAATCGGCGAGCATCGTGTCTCCGGTCGCCAGGGTTTCTTCGCAATGCGCGAGACAGATTTCGGCGCTGACGATACATTTCGCCGCGGCTTCCAAGGTCTTTTTGTCGATTTTTTTCCCTCCGGACGCGGTCGCGGCGTTTTTTTTGGAGGTTTCGTGGTGTTTGTGACCGGACTCTTTGGCCAAAAGGGTTCCGGCCGAAGCGAGCGCGAACGCCGCAGCGGATTTAGCAAGCAGTTCTTTTCTAGTTAACATAATAAATTCCTTAATTTTAATATTCGATGATTCTAAAGTAAGTGCGAAAAACGCGACGTCTCAGATCAGAAGTCGAACGCTGGATAAGGATAGAAGGGGATACGACGGTGTGAAACGATGCGAGGAGCGGAATTCTCCGGAACTCGCGAGGAAAAATGCGGAGAAGTTTACGGAGAAGAATTCCGGAATCCGGTTCCAGACCCAGAGTGGGCGGGATTTTAATTCCGGGTTTTGGGAATGTACGGACGCTCCGGAGACGACCAAGGTGCAGGAGGAACAACCGGAATCCCGTTCGGAGGAGGCGTCCGGCGAATGACAGGGAGGGAGCGGTTCCGAAGCGGTTTGGGAAACGGCCGTTTCGGAAACTGCGGGACAGGATTCCCCCGAAAGCATGACCGTAAAACAAAACAAGGCCGTGCTCAGACCGAAAATTCCCAAAAGAGCGGTTCCGCGTTTTCCCTTTCCGTTCATTCTGCCCCTTAGACTTTTCGACGGAAGCGATCGGGCAAGAAGTTTTTAAAAAATTCGTTTGCTTTCCTTTCTGTTTCGAGAGAGGCTTGTATCCTTTTCGGACTCGATCAAGGATTAAAACGGGGAAAGATCATCGATGAATTCCATTCTCATTTTGGACGACGCGCAGGAAAATTGTTTGTTGATGCAGGGAATTTTGCGTAAATCCGGATACAAGGAAACGTTCGTGAGTCAATCTCCGGAGGAAGTGATTTCCTGGTTGAGTTTGAAATCTCCGGAACCTCCTCAAAAAGAAATTTCCTTGATTTTGTTGGACATCCTTCTTCCGGGAATCACCGGAATCGACATTCTAAAACTGATCCGGGAAAAAGAGGAACTCAAGGATATCCCGGTGATCATGATCACCGCGCTCAAGGAATCCAGCGTTTTGCAGGAAGCCTTCGACGCGGGTGCGATCGACTACGTGATCAAACCGTTCGATTCGACCGAACTTCTGGCCCGGGTCCGTTCCGCGCTTCGTCTCTACGACGAGATGACGAGAAGGATGGAACGGGAAAAGGAACTGGAAAAACTCACCGATCAGCTGCAGGAAGTGAACGCGTATCTGCTTGCGATCGCGAGGACCGACGGTTTGACGGGACTTTACAACCGCAGATATTTCGACGAGGTTTTGGCGACGGAATGGAAACGTTGTTGGAGAACCGGCAACAGCGTCGCCTTACTCATGTTAGATATCGATCACTTCAAACTCTACAACGACACCTACGGTCATCAGGCGGGGGATCAGTGCCTCAAACAGGTCGCTACCGCGATCCGCGATTGTGCGCGCCGGGCCGGAGACGTTGCGGCGCGGTACGGCGGTGAGGAATTCGCCGTGATCCTTCCGGAAACGAGCGAATCGAATGCGGTCGTCGTAAGCAGAAACATTTTGGACAAGGTGGAAAAACTCGCCATTCCCCATTCCGCCTCCAAAACGGATTCGATCGTTACGGTGAGCATCGGAATGGCGACGCTCAGTCCCAATCCCGAAAATTCCATTCCCGAGTTGATCGAACGCGCGGACAAGGCGTTGTATCTCGCCAAAGAAGAGGGAAGGAATTGTCTTCGGTTTTATCCTCAAGGCGATTGAATCCCCTCATTCTCCCGCGGGAGTAATCCATAAAAATTGAATGTCGTTCACGTTGGTTCCGGTCGGTCCCGTGAACAGGAGCGAATCGGACCGTTTTAGGGCTTCGTAGGACTCGTGTTTGCGGAGCAGTTCTTCCGGATCCGCGGATCGCTCGATTTTCTCCCAAGTATTTCCGTCCACGAAAGCTCCCGCCGCGTCGGTGGGACCGTCGCTGCCGTCCGTCGCCAAGGACAAAAGAAAAATCCCTTTCTTACCGCGGATCCGTTTGG
>NZ_NPEF01000307.1 GCF_002811955.1 Leptospira ellisii | reverse complement strand
GGGAAGATACCCGGAAGATTTTCGATCACGCGTATCAGGCCTATGAAACGGGGAATTATTCCGAAGCGATCGAATCGTATTCCCGTTATATAGACGCGGTTTCCGGAGATCCGTCCGCTCATTACAACCGCGCTTTGGCCTACTACAATTCGAATCGATACGAAGAGGCGTTGACGGATCTGGATCGTGCGATCGAACTCGATCCGAACAATGCGGATTATTATTTTTATAAAGCGTATTCCCACGAATATTTGGACGAGTGTTCGGACGCGGTCGAGGCTTTCGATGAATATTTGAAACACAAAGAAGGGGACGTTTTACTTTACGGACGTAAGGCTCGCTGTGAAAATCAGGAAAAGAATTTCGAACAGGGATTCGAAGATGCGCAAAAGGCGCTGACACTGGATAAAAACGATACGTATGCGCTTTTCGAGGTCGCGTTCGCGCAATACGCTTTGGAACGGTATTCCGCTTCCGCGGAAAGTTATACGAAACTGCTGCGGATCCAACCCAAAAACAAGATCGCGCTGCACAACCGCGGATTGTCCTTCGTCAAGGCGAAAAATACGGCTGCGGCTTGCAGGGACTTTAAAAAATCCGCAGAACTGGGATACGAGGACGCGAAATCAAATTTAAAAGAATATTGTAAATAACTAATGTTTTTCCTCGTCGATTCCTCGTTTTTCCTGCGTTATGCGGTATAATACAAAATCTCCGGTTTCGGCGACGAATTTTATCTTTCCCGATTCGACGTCGGTTTTCAGCCGTTCCAGGATTTTTTCCGAGGAAACATATGGAGAATTATACTTTCTATCGAAGACGATCCATTCCTTCCAATTGCGATCCTCCCGAATCGGAAACGTTTCGTTGTTTCCGGATAAAAAAGGAGAAACGTGAAATCCCGCGGAAACCTCCGCTCCGGCGGGAATCGTACGAAGCAGCGTTTCCAATCGCGACGTTTTGTCAAAATCGGGGGAAAGACGGATGGGATACGAGGAATCCAACGAGTTGCGATACGAGGAAAGGACGAATGCGAGCAGAATCAAAACGGTCCGTTTGGTTTCGTTCGTGCGTAAAAAAAGAAACGGTTTTTCCTCTCCCGAAGTGTATCGTCGGACGGTTTGCGCCCCGGTTTTGACGAAAAAAATCAGGAAGGGAACGAGCGGATAAACGTAATAGCTGTATAAATCCCTAACCCACGGATGGACGGATATTCGAAAAACCGAATATAATCCTAAAAACGGAAGAAGAATCCAACCCCCCGTCCAATTCCAGAATCCCCACTCCAGGCTGAGATCGCGGAGCCCTTTCCAATACCGTGTCCTATTCTCCGGATTTCGGACGTATTGTAGGATTTCCTGAACGGGTCGTTCCGAGACGGCTCCCCAATATTCCTTCCAGTTCCGTTCCGCGGAGCTTCCCGCCAATGCCCTTAACGCGGGATGCAAAAGAATAAAATAAAATACGCATATAATAAAAACATAAATCCAGGTCCTTCTCCCTTCCCGATCGGAAAAATAAGCCGCGAGGGAAAGGGCCGCCATATAAACGGAAAGGTCCTCCTTGATTCCCAGATAAACCGCGAGACCGGTCGTCCAAAGAAGGAGGTTCCGTTTTCTAATCCCCCAAAAAAAGATCAAAACCGCGAAAGGGGTCAGGATTTCGAAATGTAGGGAATGGGAAAGTCTGTAGAAACTCGAGGAACCCGCCCAAAGCAAGGTTCCGGAAAGGGAAAGTTCCTCGGGTATTTCGCATTCCCGAAGAAAAAGATAAAGAAGCGGAAGTGTACAAGCCGCGTAAAAAAAGACCGCAATCGCATAACTTACATTCGGCGGAAAAAGGAGAGAAAAGGGCGCCAAAAGAAGGACGGACGGAGTCATATGATGCGACAGGAAATTCGCGTTTTCTTCCGCACCGTAATACTGGGTTTGAAAAAAATTTCCGGAAAGGGATGCGCGCAACATCCTTTCCTGAGCCGTATAATCGAGATCTCCGAGCAAAAAGGAATACAACGCGGTTTTGGAATAAACGATTCCTTCCGCAAGAATGAAACAGGACCAATAGATCAGCAATAGGACGGAAAGAGTGCGTGCGTTTTTAAAAAAATCCTGCGAACCTTTTTTTTCGACCCAAAGATCGAACAGATATCCGACTAACAGAAGCGCTACGATCCAAGGAAGGCGTTCGTTCCCGGAAAGAATCAGACGCTGAATCGGAAGATAGAATATAAAAAACGGTATCAGACCTACGGTCTTCATCTAGGTCAGGATGCCGCGTTCGACGTGGAATTCCTCCCAAAAATCGCGGGCGCCTTCCGATTTTTACGCCAAATTCTTCGAACAGAATGCGTCGAAAATACGGTAAAATCAGGGATTTTGCCGCCGATTCCCCGTTTCGGATTCCGGAAAACCTATCGGCGAAGGTCCATTTCCGTCTTAGAAAATGGGAACGAAAGAAAACCGACAACGAACGACCGGTTTCCGTTCGGGAATGAGGTAAAAAATTATTTACAACTTCTGCGATTCTCCGAAACTTTCCGGGCTATTTATAAATCAAAAAAATTTTATAACGAGCAAGGAGTAATCGATGGCCTTTGAAAGCCCGGACGGAATGTCCTCAACGGAAAGCGTGGGTTTCCTTTCCCAGATGGGAAATTCATTCAAAAGTATTCTTACGGGAGTTGTTCTGCTTCCCGTTTCGTTCATCATCATCTACAACGTGGAGACCTGTGAGCAGGCGAGCGCCGCTTTGAAAAACGCGCTCCCTGCCGGGCAAGCCAAAGAAGGACAACCTTCGTATATTACGGGAACCTTAAAAGCTAGTCCTTTGGGAGGATCGTTCGTCAGAAACGGAGCGTATATCTCCTATTCCGTGAGTTCGGAAGTGTATGCCTGGGACGAGGAGGTGAAAACCGAAGGTTCCGGAAGTAATAAAAAGGAAGTGCGTAACTGCGTTTTGGAATGGACTTCCTCTCCGAAAAATCCCTCCAACTTTAAACTCTCCGGATGCCGTACGAAGGCCTTTCATAGAAAGTCGGTGAGCGATCAATCCGAAGCAGCTAACGGCGGTTCGGTGAGTGCGGACGGAAAAACGTATTCGGTCGATTTGGGTGAAGTGGATTTCACCTCCCAGGTCGCTTCCCGGGACGCGAACGAAGACGAGGTTCTGACGAACGGCTTCGTTTACGGCGACGGTTATCTTTTCAGTTCCAAGGCCTGTGCGGATCAGGAAAAGGAAGGCTGCGAACGGGTGAAAGTTTCCGTTACCCCGATTCCCGCAGGTGAAATGACGTTCATAGGCGACGTAAAAGGAAACAAGGTGGGTAAGTTCACTTCTTCGGAAGGAAATAAATTTTTGAATGCGAGCGTGGGCGGTTTTGCGGAAACGATGTCGGATATCAAATCGGACGACAATACGATGAAGTGGGTCGGCAGATTCATCGGTTTTATCGCGATGTTCTCCAGCTTCACCTTGATGGCGGGACCTCTTACTTCCCTGTTGAGCTTTATTCCGTTTCTCGGGGATTTGGGCGGAGGTCTGATACGGATCGTTTTGGGAGTCGTGGCCTTCGTGATCACCGCGATCACGATTCTTTTGATCAAATTCTGGTATATCTGGCTCTTGTTGCTTTTGGGCGGAATCGGATACGCCATTTATAAAAGAAGATCGGCGGCAACCGCGAGCGGCGCTTAACAACTCGGCCGATTTTTCTTTTCACATTTTTTTACGGTCGGTTCTTTTTTTGAGAGCCGACCGGTTGAATTTTCACCCACCGGAAAGATCATTCCCACTTTTGAAAACGGAACCCCTTTGATTTTCTTAAAGATAATATAACACCTGTTTTATAAAATGCGAGTTCGATCTCATCTTGTGTAGCGGTCGATATAAAATT
>NZ_NPEF01000306.1 GCF_002811955.1 Leptospira ellisii | reverse complement strand
TCAAATGGGAGGGGAAGCTAAACTTGACAGCGTTGAAACCGATGGTGGATCGGGTTGCCGGTCCGACCCGTCCTCAATTCCCGATCGAAATCCTCTTTCACTTTTTGGATCTCGTTTCGGGTCCGGTTCATGGCGGATTTTTTTTCGGGCTTCCCCTCCCATTTGAAGGCGGCTTCCTGACGCATCAGTTTTTCCTCCAATTGCCGAAGTGTGTTCTGATTGCTCGTTCGAATTTTGAATTCCTCTTTCTGAAAAAGATCCAGGGTCTGATCGCCCAATTCCTTTTTACGCGACTCCACGATCTCGTCCAAGGCGAGAAAGGTTCGGATTAAATTCTCCTCCGATTTCGGGGCAAACGGAGTTTCAGCGGATCCGGAAATTGCGGAACGCGGGGAATTTCTCAACTCATCCGGAAGTTCGTCGATTTTACGGACGGTTCCCGTTCTAGGGTTCGTCTCGAAATAAAAAAGTTCGGTTCGATCGAGTGTGAATTGAAACTCCACAAGAAATACGTAATATTCTTTGTTGGAAATCGAATGAAACCTCGTGTTCCATCCCCTTTGGTTTTGGATCAGATGGGAAACGGCCTTGTCCACCAAAGGATGACCGAAGGCCAAAAATTCCAAACTGTCGTTTTGTAGAGCAAGCTCCGAATCGAAGGTTCCGAACTTTCCCTTATAAACCGGAGAATCGATCTCGTAAACCTGGGGTTTCGTTTTGACCAACCGGAACCCCGCTTCCTCGGGAAACATTTCCGTAAATCTCGCGGTGAACTCCTCCAAGTGCGTATTGTTAAACGAACGTTCCTCCAGGGTATGGCTGTAATAATCCTGAAGATTAAAGTCGATCAGTTTCGGAGTGACCAGCGCACCGAGTTTTTCGAAACCCTTTTTGGCGATCTTGATCCTGTTGTCGATCTCCTCCTCCATCTCCACCTTGGATTTGTTTCCCGTTACGAACCTCATAAAGGACGAATTAAAATCCAATTCGTCCTCGATCGCACCCAACAACTCGTCCGATGATCCGATGGATTCTTCGAAAAGACGGATTTTATTAGTAAGCACTTCGAGAATCCGCTCCGCAACCGTGTCTTTGCTCGCAAAGTTGAATATGAACACGTTGTCCTTTTGTCCGAAACGGTGGATCCGTCCGATCCTTTGTTCTATTTTGAGCGGACTCCAAGGAAGATCGTAATTGAAAAGTACGTTGGCGAATTGAAGGTTTCTGCCTTCCCCACCCGCTTCCGTACAGATCAGGATTTCCGTTTTCGTCTTAAATTCGACGATCGCCCTTTCTTTGGCGTCGGCGCTCAACGAACCGTGGAACAAAGTCACCTGAAAATCGGAAAGTACGGATGCGAGAAAATCCTGCGTCGTCCTAAATTGGGTAAATATTATGAATTTAGAATGTCCTTCCTTTTGGAGTTTCAGGATCGTTTCCCGCAATTTTACGGATTTCTTATCCTCTTTGATCTTTTTTCCCAAAAGGATGAGCCGATTGAGCGAAAGAAGCTCGCGTTTGAGGCTTTGCAGATCGAGTTGGACCGATTCGTCCAAACCGGAAACGAACTCCTCCACGTCCTCGGTTTCGTCCAGATCCCATTCCTCCAGCTTGGACTCCATCTGTTTGATATGATGGAATCGGTTCTCCAAGAGGAATTTCCGTTTAGTAAGAGCGGACAATAAAGCGAATACGGAGGAATCCAACAATTTCTGAAACACGATCATCACGAATCCGATCGCGCGGTTCTGGGTCCGCATCGCTAAATTGTATTCCCTCCTCACGTAATTCGTGGTTTCTTCGTAAAACTCGCGTTCTACGGGAGAAAGTTCTATCCGGACCGTCTTTGCGAAACGTTTGGTGAATCCCCCGACCTCGACCTTCCTTCTGCGGAGCAGAACCTTCGAGATCTTGTCCTTTAGGTCCGATTTATTGCCCAGAACGTAGTCGTTTACGAACGTATGATACGGCCCTAGAATGTTCGGATCTACGAGATGCATCAGATAGAAAAGCTCCTCCAGCTTTCCCCGAAACGGAGTAGCGGTCAAAAGCAGAAGGCATTCGCATTTTTTGGAGATTTTTTCCGCGAATAGATAGGCGCGCGTGATCTTATGATAATCCCTGCGAAGACGATGCGCCTCGTCGAAGATCACGATGTCCCATTTGGTTTTGAGGATCTCTTCCGCGTATTTCGGATTTTTGATGAAGTCCACGGAGGTGATGACGTGTTGGAAATTCCGCCAATTTTTGGATCCTTCCGTGTGGAAATTCTTCCGTTTTACGATTTCGAAATCCTCGTTGAACTTATTCTTCAATTCCTGCTGCCATTGCACCAAAAGCGGCGAAGGAGCGACTATTAAAACTTTCTTATATCCTCTGCGGAAGATCAGCTCCTTCATGACGAGGGCGGCTTCGATCGTTTTTCCCAAACCGACTTCGTCCGCAAGAATAAAACGCGGTCTAAGGCTGTTGACTACGATATACGTGGATTCGACCTGATGCGGAAGCAGCCTCGTTCTGGAGTTGGAAAGCGCGGAAAGTTTGTCGAACGCGTGCGTTAATTTCAATTCGTACGCGGTGAGGGAAAGATCCATGATTCCCGAAACTTCCTCTTTATTTCGCAGCGCGGAAGGATATCCCGGAAGGATCCTTATCTGCGGGGAGGTTTCCGAAACCGTTTTTTTGATCGATGCCGAAGCGAATTCGATCGTGAACTTTCCCTCTTCGGAAGAGAGAATTTTACCGATTCCCAATTCGGGAGAATTGAGAAGATAACAAAAATCCCCCCGATATCCGGAGCGTGCGCCGGACTCGAAGTCGAGGCTGAGTTGTAGGGTGTTTTCCAACTAAACTCCTCTTTGATCGCCCCAAATGTATTTATGAGTTTGCAGAGAAAGACGAAGACCGTGCTTGAGCGAGGACTTGATCCATTCCGCAAGAAGTTGGGCGGACAATTCCCCCTGAACCGGAGAAGCCAAAAGATTTCCCCGAAGTTCGAATGTTTCGATCACTTCCAAACATCTATCGAAATCCGTTCTATCCCGAATCACAAACTTAATCTCGTCCAAATCGTTCTTTCTATCCCGATATATTTCCAAATTTCTCAAATTCATCCGGTCTTCCATTCCGGAACCGGGTAATTTATAATCCAACGTGAATACGAAACGATCCAATCCTTCGATCGATTCGGCGCCGTTCGTTTCCACTCTCGCTCTCGGAAAAAAACCGGAGGAGTTCCGTATTTCGAAAATTTCATTCCCCAGCGCGACGCTGAATTCCCGGTTTTTTCCCTCCAAAGGTTCTCCGCCGGTAAGAAGAATCTGCGTGTCCGTCGGACTGAGTTCCCGTATTCTGCGGAGCGTTTGTTCCACGTTCATACTTTCTCCCGCGTTGGGTGAAAGCGCGTACGGAGTATCGCACCATAACTTTCTTCCGGTAACCATTCCGCAACGCAGAGAACATCCCGCCATACGAACGAATACGGTCGGGATTCCCGTTGAAATTCCTTCTCCGGAAAGGGAAAGATATATTTCATGAACGGAGGTTTTCAGGTTGTCCATAGGTTCTTTTCGGTACAAGAGTTTTCTTTCGATCCTTTACGAGATCGTGAAAAAAATAAAAAGTTAAATTCCAGAATTTCGAACCTGCCCTTTGCGGTCAACTCCGCAGGGTCGGATTTTTTTAAACCCGTTCTTTTGCTTGTCAATCCGGATGGAACCGGTTCTTTTTGTATTAAAACTAGTACGGGGCTCCTTTGATTCGCTATATACCTGCATTCATCTTCGTTTACTTGTTCTATCTTCCGTTTAAGATCCTTCCCTATCGAGTTTGTCTTTTGTACGGACGATTGCTCGTAATTCTTTTGTATCCTTTGGCGAGAAAACACAGAAGAATCGCGTATGACAATATCTCGTATGCGTTCCCGGATTAT
>NZ_NPEF01000305.1 GCF_002811955.1 Leptospira ellisii | reverse complement strand
GAAATTGTCTGTTGTTTCCGTCTTTTGCGTTCCTATTATCCGTTTCCACCGCGGCCCAGGCTTCGCCAAACGCGGAAATATGCCGATTCGAACGCATCGATGTCGCGCTTGATCCGGAGCAGAGCGGCGAAATTCCGAAGGAACCGAAAAAAAACCTCGCGTATACGCAAAAGGAAACCCCTCTCCTTAAGTTCGGATTCATTTCCGACGCGATCTGGTTGCGTTTTTCCATCTCCGATTATCCGCGGTCCCGCTGTTTTCTCCGCATTCCTCAAGTGACTTTGGACGCGGCCGCCCTTTTTTCCAAAAAGTCGATACAGACCTCGGGGGATCGTTTTCCATATCCGGAAAGAACGATCGACGATTATTATCCGACATTCCATTTGGAACCTTACGAAGAGGATGACGGAAAACACTACTATTATCTTTGGATCAAAACCTCCTCGATCGTGAATTTTCCTCTTCTGTTGGAATCGGGTTTGGAGTATCAAAGGGGAAGTTATTTCAGAAACTTATTGATCCTTTTCATCCTCGTCCTGAGTCTTTTTATCACCCTTTTGACCGGATTCGTCTATCGCCAGACATTGGATCCGATCTATCTTAGCATCGTGGGTTTTTTGATCTTCATATCCTTGGAAGGATGGGCCTGTTTCGCCAACGGTTACAAATATCTATGGCCTTATGCGCCCGAATTCCAGAACATAACACCGCCTCTTTTCGCGTTTCTGGCGCTGGCTTGTTCCGCTTATTTCGTTTATCAATTTTTATCTCCGGGATCGCCTTCCAGGATCGTACGTTTTTCGTTATTCGGAACAGCGACACTGTTGGCGACATACGGAATCCTATCGTCTTTTTCCACGGATCGTCCTTTCGTGGTGAAGTCGTTTTCCTGGAGTTTCGTATTCACGGCGGTATCGATCTTAACCTCGATCCTCTCCGTGGTCAGAAGTTTCGCTCCGGCGAAAAAAATCGCGCTTTGCGTGATCCCAATCGCGGGAAGCGTCTTGATAACGACCTTATATTACATGGATCTCATTAGATATAACGAATATTCGATACACGCATACGTGATCTCCCTACCCGCGATCTACGTCGTGGTCATGATCAGCCTTTCCGATCGGGAAAAATTCGTACGGAGAAAAACGATCAGCCGCGCCTACGACATCCAACAACTTCAGGAAAAACTCAAAAAACCGATCGGCGCGGAACAGGCCCCGAAAGCGCCTTCGATCCAATTCAGCCTCGATCATCTTTTCAAAGTGGAAAGGATTTTCAAAAACCCGGACCTCACAAAGGAGGATTTGACGAGCATTTTAAGGATTTCGCCCGAGGAGCTGGAGGAGTATATTCAAAAAAACGAAAATATATCCTCGTTCGAAATTTATATAAATCGATATCGGGTCGAAGAAGCGAAACACCTCTTAAAAACCAGAAACAATCTGAAAAGCTCGGAGATCGCGCAAAGGTCGGGCTTCGGTTCGACGAGGGAAATGGAAAAATCATTCAAAAGCCTGATCGGTATGACGCCCTCCGAATACAAACTGATGATTCGCCCGGAATCGATCTGATATGTTTCGTCGGTTTTATCGAATCCTTTTTATCATTCTAGTGTTTTCTAGAACGCCCGTTGCGGCAGAATCGTTAAACGAAGAAGGGTTTCGAACCGTCTCGGAATATCCGTTCATCGAGGAGCACGCCGATAAGACGTCGTTGCAAAAAGCGTTCCTACAATCCGCATCCTATCTCGAAAAACTTCCCGAAAACTGGCGGATTACGATTCACGGCGAAACGTATCGGAAAAAGGAGCTGTCCGATTCTCTCCGCAGGTTGAAGAAGGTATTCGAGGAGAAGGACCGAGAACGGAAAAAATCCGAGTTTCAAAAGTCCTTTCTCCTGTTGGAGACGCGCCCTTCGTACGGATCCCCTAAAATAACAGGATATTATGAAGTCCTTATGGAAGGAAGGTCGAAACCGGAAGGTGAATTCGAATTTCCGGTCTTGGAAACCCCCTCCGATCTCTCCGTAAAAAAAGAAGGTTCAGCCAAGGTAGTCGGAAAGACGGAAAACGGGGTTTTCGTTCCCTATCCGAGCCGACTCGAATTAAGCAGAACTTCGGAATTGGGCGGAAAAACGTCAGCGATCGCCTACGTAAAGATCGTGGATCTGCACCTGGCCCAGCTGGAGGGTTCTGCGGAAGTGAAAATCCCCGGCAAATCTCCGTTTCGCATAACGTATTCCGCTGATAACGGAAGAAAATACCGGAGCCCCGCCGAATCGCTGAAAGGAGTCTGCAAAAGCCTGATCCCTTCGGATTTGCGAAACTGCATTTCCGAATTTCCCCGAGAGGTGAAGGATGCGATTCTGCAGAATCCAAGATACGTTTTTTTTAAAAGGGAATCTTCCGCTCCGCGGGGAAGCGGAGGAATAGAATTGATTCCCGAACGATCCGTCGCGATGGACCCCGCGATCCCTTTGGGTCTACCGGCCCTTCTTAGTTTCCGTTCTCCGCTCAAAAACGCCTTAAACCGAATCGTGTTCGTTCACGACCGGGGTTCCGAAATCAACGGACACGGCCGCATAGACTATTTCTTAGGTACCGGCGAGGAGGCAGAAACCGCCGCGGGTAAAATCAACGCCGAAGGAAGGATCCTTTTGATTCTGCCGAAGAAGTGAACAAATCATTCAAAGAACCCGCAAATTGTATTCAATACAGCCTAACAACGAAAAAACGTATTCAATTTTAATCATAGTCTTTCCTCCGCCGATCGTCGTTTCGAATTCCAGTCTTCGATTTTCAGAAATCGTTTTACAACGTTATTGTATCTTGTTTCTTATTACCGGGAATTCGCTTTAATAAAGGACATAAGAATTTCTTAAATAGGACTTCGATCCTTGTAACGAAAACATCCGTTCGCACGTCCTTAAAACGCGAATACCGAACGAAGATTCGTAAAAAGAGAAATTTGGGATTCAATTTTACAGGATATATGCATGCATTTGATGTTTATGGGCTCGACTGAAAAAACACTTACGGACGTTCTTTGGATTTTACTCTGCTCCGGATTGGTTCTATTGATGCAGGGAGGATTTTTAATTTTAGAATCCGGGTTAACGAGGGCGAAAAACTCGATCAACGTAGCGATCAAAAACATAGCCGACTTCGGAATTGCGACCGTCCTCTTTTGGTTCGTAGGTTTCGGTTTGATGTTCGGTTCCTCGTGGAACGGATTTTTCGGAACCTCCTGGTTCGTTCCCGTCTTTCCGCCGGACGATATCTGGAGTCCCGCCTTCTTTTTATTCCAATTGGTATTCTGCGGAACGGCGGCTACGATCGTCTCCGGGGCGATCGCGGAACGCTTGAAATTTATCTCTTACGTGATCTCGACGGTTCTTATCTCCGGTTTCATCTATCCGATCGCCGGTCATTGGGTCTGGTCCGGTTTATATCAGTCCGAAACGCACGGCTGGTTGTCCGTGATCGGCTTCCGCGACTTCGCCGGATCATCCGTAGTCCACAGCGTCGGCGGATGGGTTGCGCTCGCGTTTTTAATCGTCGTGGGTCCCCGCGCGGGTAGATTCGTGGAAGGAGAACCTCCCAGAAAAGTCACAGGAAGCAATCTCCCCTTAGCGATGTTAGGCGGAATCATACTTTGGGTCGGCTGGTTCGGGTTTAACGGCGGAAGCACACTGGCCTTCGACAAACACGTTCCCACGGTATTGTTGAATACGGTATTGGCGTCGGGAGCGGCCATGTTCGCGGCGTTATTCGTGGGATGGTTCCGCAAGGGATATCCCGACGCGGTTCTTCCCTTGAACGGATCTCTCGGAGGTTTGGTCGCGATCACGGCCTGCGCCAACGTCGTAAACGCGGTGGAGGCCGGCGCGATCGGAATCATCGCCGGAGTTCTGGTTTCTCCGATAGAAGATTTATTAGAAAAACTTAAAATAGACGACGCA
>NZ_NPEF01000304.1 GCF_002811955.1 Leptospira ellisii | reverse complement strand
CTGGTTCGTCGGCAAAATCGTGCGGGAACTCACGCAAATCCTCTCTGCCACTCAAGGCTGCGCCGCACGCCACGGACAAGAACCGATTTCTAATTCAAGTCACACTTTATAAGTCATTCTCGCTTGAAATAATTTCTTTAGCAAAGAAACAACGCCCCTCCCGTTGAATGAGATGCTCAAAATGCGGCCCTTTTATTCAATATAAAAAACCGCAGAATGAGACTTCACATAAGGATTTAAAATCATGTTAAAAAAAGGCGGCTTATTTGCCTTGTGTCTCCTGGTTATCCCTTTCGTAGTTTTCGGAAAGGGAAACACGAAATTCGTCGTGTCCTTAAAAGATGCGGCTCAAAAGAACGTAAACGCCAGAGGAAGCGTGGATGCGATTTTGGACGATGAAACGAGTAAACTCAAAATCGCCGGTTCTTACGAATACTTCGGCAGCAACGCAACCGAAATCTTGGTTCTTGCGGAAGGATCGGAAACCCCTCTTTGTTCTCTGAAACCGCCATACAACGCGACCAATAGTCCTTGGAAAGACTGGGGAGCCTGCGACTTAAACGTAAATCAGAAAAAAGAACTGAATTCGGGAAAACTCTACATCCTCATCAAAACGATCGAACGTCCGGAAGGTCAGGTGCGCGGCCCGATTCTCCCTGAATCCAAAAAATAAATCCATCCGATTTTATCGATAGTTCACACGGTTCTTAGGCGGCTTTCCGATTCGGAAAAACCTAAGAACCTTTTCTTTGCAACGGATCCGATTTTTCAAAAAACGAAAAAGTCGGACGAATCGATCCTAATTTCGATATTCAGAATCCGACAAAACTCTAACCTGAGTGAATCGATCGATTCGGAATCGAAAAAAAAATCGATCACGCTTGGAGTTTTTCAATGAAAAGGATTCTCTTTTTGGCCGTATTCCTATTTATTCTTAATCCGATCAGCCCTGAGGAAGCGACCACCAAAAGCGGCAAAAAAGTGATCTTAAACCCGGACTTTACGTGGAAGTATGTCCTAGGATCCGCCGAATCCAAACCGGCAAAAACCGCGAACATCATACTTACCAAATCGCAGGATCAGGACCAGGAATTAAAAAGCGAGTCCGGTGAATTCAGCGTTTGGTTCGATTCCAAAAAATGGAACCGGGCCCCCAGACCGGCCAATAAGGTCGCGGAATTCGAATTCGAAAACAAAAAAAGAACCGGATATTCGATGGTCATTTACGAAGGACTCGAAATTCCGATGGAATCCTTTGCGGAACTTCTTGTAGTAAACGCGCGCCAAGTCGATCCCGACGCGAGTTTGATCGAAACCGTAGACTGTAAGGTCAACGGTAAAACCGGCAAATTGGTTACATACACCGCGCTCTTCAGCGGTATGAAATTCATCTTTTACAGTTTCGTGACGAGCAGCGCCAAAGGTTCTATCCAATTCACCACATATACCCTCGAAAACAAATTCGAACAGGAAAAAGAAGAATTCAATCGATTGATTTCAGGGCTCGTATTTCCTTAAATCCGACGCCAACGTTTGACATTTCGACCTTTGGGGCAAAAACCCGAGTAAAACAAAACGTTACGCGTTTTTTCCATAATCCGGCACTATATTACATCCTTATAATTCGAATGGTTTAGGTGGAGGGAATAGCGTTCTATAACTCCGAAGTTTTTGCTTTTCTTTTTACGATCCGCTCCTAAAATGAACCTCTCAAGGAGAATCCTATGGGGAACAGTTCCCAAACCCAAAAATCTTCGATTCATCAAATTTGGAAGGACGGGGCCGTCGTCATCAATCGGATCCGCTTGGGATTGGTGATCCTTTTCTCCCTGACGCTTTTGAGCGTTTCTAAAACCAATCACCCGACCCAGGTGGTGGCGCACGTGGTGGGGACGGCGCTGATGGCTTCGTATTGTCTTTTGGAATTCGTGCTTCATCGTTCGGGCAAAGTAGGGGTGCGGTTTCAGAAAACATTGATCCTTCTAGACATCAACATCCTTTCCTTAACGTTGATGGTGGATTGTTCGATCGAACCGGCGGTTTCTTCCGGAATCCTCGCCAACATGCTCATCTTCTTTATCTACTTTTACATCATGATCTATTCCTCCTTTTTGGGTGAGAGAAGGTTCGTACTCTGGATCGGGGTTCTGGCAGCGTTAGGAATCATCTCTTCCGTCTTCGTCGCCTGGAAGGGAGGTATGGTTTTGACGGAAAATCCCGAATTAGGAAAGGTTCCTGGACATATGATCTTCTCCGTTCAAATCGTAAAGGTTACGTTCGTTTTTACGGCGAGCGTGATTCTTTTCCAATTGATGAAATTATTCGATAAACTTTCCGCGGAGGGATCCCGTCTGTACGAGGATTCCCAGATTCTTCTTCATAAACTGACCGAGGACAGGAGAATTTTGGGCGACTCCGTCGAAAAACTCGAGAGTTCGATCCGCAAATTCGCGGAATACATCGATCGGATCAGACAAAAAATGGAATCCCAGGCAGCGGCTTTGGAGGAAGTCAACGCGGTTCTCGAGGAGCTTTCCGCGTCCTCCTCCAGCACCACTCATTCGATCGAAACGCAAAACATCAGTCTCGTACAACTTGCGGAAAGTTCGGATAAACTCGGAGAAATCCTGCAAAACAGCGCCTCCTTGAGCGAAGCGCTCGCCGTTTTCGCAAAAGAAAACAAAGAGGATATGGAAAACGTTACGATCGCCGCGGAAAAAACGAAGTCGTATCTGGTAGATATTCAAAACTCGTTCAACCGAGTCGATGAAATCAACAGAATCATGAGCGAGATCGCCGATAAAACCAATCTTTTGGCCCTCAATGCTTCCATAGAAGCGGCGCGCGCCGGAGTTGCGGGAAGGGGATTTGCGGTCGTCGCCAACGAGGTGAGTAAACTTGCGGAATTCACTTCCGGAAACGCCAAATCGATTTCGGATATCGTAAATCAATCCCGTAAATTCATCGAAGAGGCGAGGATCGCTTCCACGGAAACGGGGGATCTGACCGAAAATCAAAAACTCAAAATTCTGGATACCGTCCAAAGAATCGATACGATGAACCGCTTTTATCTGGAACAAATGACGATCATTCAAAAATTCGTATCCGAAGTGGATCGTATCAAAACGGTTTCCGGAGAAATTTTAGGCTCCACCAAAGAACAGATGTTGGGTCAGCAAGAGATGGTTCAAACGATGGGCCATCTCGGATCCGAAATCAATACGATCAGCGACGAATCCGGTAAGCTCCAGGAAGAAATCTCCAAAATCAAGGGACAAGCTTCGGAGCTTAGAATTCTCAGCGTGCAGTCGACGGACTAAATGACTAAGGACGAACTCGGATCTTCGATTCCATACTAGGATTGAGCACGTTGAACTCGGAGGAAAGCACGGAGGAATTCCCCGCTTGGTCCGTAATTCGAAACTCCAACCGATGTTTTCCAGGTTCCAAGATCATTCCTTCAGCATACGCTCTGAATTCCCCTCCGTTCTGACGGAGGTCGATGGATTTCATTCCGGAAATCAAATCCTCACACTGGATCTGCACCTCGGAATTCAGCGGTAAAAGACGGTTCGGTTGCGGAGTGATTCTGCAAAAGGGAGGAGAGGAATCCAAAATTCCGAAAAATGTATCTTCCCCCGAATTTCCGGCCTGGTCCTTAGCCCAAGCGTGAATCGCAAAACTTCCGTCCTCTAAAAAGTCGGGGATCGTAAACCGATATTCGTTTTTTTCCTGGGAAGCGGGACGAACCGGAACCTTTTTGCCGTTTTGTAAAAAATAAAATTCCGCGTCGAAAACTCCGGATACGAGATCGGAAATTTCGAGTATGAGAAATTGATCCCTGCGCGTGATCGGAATCGATTCCAAGCGGATTCCTTTTCCGATGCGGGCTCGGATTTCGGGGCGCATCGTATCCTGTACTACTTCCATCAAACGCGTCGTTTCTTTTACGCCGGAAGCGGTTTCGGAATAAAATTCAACGTTGTTTTTTCTTTCC
>NZ_NPEF01000303.1 GCF_002811955.1 Leptospira ellisii | reverse complement strand
GGGGATTATTTTCTGACCTCCCTGCTTTTGGATCCTCTCATCGCTAAAAAAACGGAAGACGGACCCGTCCGAATCGAATTCGCGCTGAATCAGTATAAAAAATTCGTGTTCCGAGACAAAGAATATGAATTGGGCGGAGATTATCTCAGCGCCTACGATCTCGTTCTGCAGGGTAAAAAATTCAAGGCGTTCATCAACGGGGACGCGATGGGAAAATCCATCCAAGGCGCCGGAGGCGCGCTCGTCTTAGGCGCGGTTTATAACTCCGTCATCATACGGTCCAAAATGGATCCGGATTCCTCGAATCGATCCCCCGAACGCTGGCTCAAGGACTGTTTTACGGATCTGCAAAAGGTATTCGAAACCTTCGACGGAAGTATGCTCGTTTCCGCGGTGCTCGGGCTCGTCGACGAGGAGACCGGAACATTATACTATTTGAATGTAGAACACCCATGGCTCGTGTTGTACCGCGACGGGGTCGCTTCCTTTATCGATCCGGAAACCCATTTTTATAAGTTGGGCGTGGGCGGAGTCAACGGTCCGATCTATGTGCGCGTATTTTCCATGAAACCCGGGGATAAGGTATTCTGCGGTTCGGACGGAAAGGACGATCTGGTTTTGGATGAGGACTCGACCGGAAAACGTACGATCAACGAGGACGAAAACGAATTTCTGCGCAGGGTCGAAGACGCTTCGGGCAGATTGTCCGAAATCGAAGATCGACTTTTATCCGTGGGCCGTTTTTCCGACGATTACAGTCTTCTTTCGATCGAATTCGGAAAAAAGGAATCGAACCTCTTCGATTCGGAACGTTTCTCCAGAGCTAAAAAAACGGCCCTATCGAAAAACTTCGAAAGTGCGTTGCGTATTTACGAAGAGACGAAACGGACACGACCGTATTCTTCCGAGGATTGGAAGTTGATCGCGCGTCTGGAGGATAAAATCGGAGATTGGGAAGCGGCCCTCAGGTCCGCCCTCCTCGCCTTGGACGCCGATCCGGGAGATCACGAACTCCTTTTGTACACTTCCCTTTTGACGAAACGGATCTACTCCAAAACCAAGGAAGTCTCGCTCCTCAAACGCGGCGAGGAGCTGAGCGAAAAATTCAGACTTCGTTTTCCGGATCACGTAAAAAATCTGATCCATCTCGCGGACCTGTATCGTTTGCAGGGAAATAGGAACCGCGCCCAGTATCTGCTGAAAAAAACGGAGGAATTGGATCCCGGGAACGAACGGATCCGGGAACTCCGCAGACTTTTGTCCTAACGGCCGCTTCGGAATTCTGTTGCGGAATCGGATCGTTTCCGAATCCTTGTGCTTCGGAACGTTTAGAAATCATTGATTCGGAGATTGATAAAGACATGTTTTATACGGAACTCAATTCCAACATCGACTATTCCAGAGATAACCTACGCTGGAACGCATGGGGCGCCTACGGTCAGGATTTTTTCAGAGTGGGACAAATGCAGGAGATCCTCGGCTTTTTGGCGGACGAATTTAAAATCACCGATATCCGCAAAACCCCTCCGGTAGCATTGGAGGAGATCACGCTTTCGAAATCGAATTTAACTCCGACACAGATCCGGGAACTCGGCAAGATATGCGGATCCAAACACGTCTCGACCGAGCGAAGGGAACGCATATTCCATTCCGCGGGAAAAAGTTATTACGACGTGCTGCGGCTTTCCTTCGATACGTTAAAACATTTCGTGGACGGGGTAGTTTATCCGGGCAAAGAATCCGAAATTTCTAAAATTCTGGAATATTGCTCCAGAAACAACATCACGGTGATTCCGTTCGGAGGCGGCTCCTCGGTCGTGGGCGGTTTGGAAGTGGTGAAAGGAAAAGGCCAAAAGGTCGTTTTATCTTTGGACACGACCCGGCTTTCCGCGCTGATCCGTCTGGATCGGGAAAGTCATCTCGCCACTTTCCAAGCGGGGATCTACGGACCGAAACTGGAAAAAACCCTGAACGATCAGGGATTCACCCTCGGACACTTTCCCCAATCCTTCGAATATTCCACGTTAGGCGGTTGGATCGCGGCGAGAAGCGCGGGACAACAATCGAACCGTTACGGCAAGATCGAGGAAATACTCACCAGTCTCAAAGTAGTCACTCCGGCCGGCACGGTGGAAACCCTGCGCGAACCGGCTTCCTCCACGGGGCCCGATCTCAATCAAATTTTTGCGGGAAGCGAAGGATTACTCGGTGTGATTTCGGAAGCCACGATCAAAGTCCATAAACTTCCCGAAACGAGAAAATACTTCGGGATCGTATTCCCCGATTTTTCCTCGGGAGTGGATTTTATCCGGGAGGTCAACCACCGCGAAATTCCAACTTCCATGATCCGTCTTTCCGACAAAAGCGAAACGCGTCTGTATCAAACCCTTGGAACATATCGGGGACGTATATAAGGAAAAGAACGAATTCGGAAACGCGACCGCGTATTGGGAAAAAAGTCTGAAACTTTTCAAAAAAAAGGACGACCTGGCCCGGGTGCAGAAAAAGATTCAGATCGCGGCCGAACCGCTTTCCAACCGCAATCCAAAATGAAATCAAACGATCGGGAACGCACATGAAACGGAAAAGTTATTTTATTTTTTTTGTATATTCTATTTTGATAATGAATTGTACCGCGCCTCAGATAGAGGAGGTATCCTTTCCGGATAAGGGCAATCTGAAGTTTCTTCCCGCGAAAAACGTTCAGGCCGCCCAGATCCTGAAGGCGGTGCGGGATTTGGAAAACAAGAACACCTCGTATTCGGGCGAATTTTCCATGAGGATCGAGAATTTCGTTCCTAAAAAGGAATCCTTTTCCGCCGACGGAAAAATACTTTACGACAAACCGAGCGGAAAGATGTACATAGAATTAGCGGATCCGTTTTTCGGGATGATCGTCTCGCGCGTTTTTACGGACGGAAATTGGATTCACATCAAAACCGCGAACGCTCAGACGCAAATCCTTCCGATGGGAGATATCGTTTTTAAGGATCCGAGCGGAAAAAAACAATCCACGATTCCGTTTCCGGTTTTATATTCCCTTCTTTCCAACAACAGCACCGGGCTTGCCGGATCGGATCCCACTTACGTGAATTTGTCGGAAAGGGCGATCTTGGTGAAAAAACCGGGAGAGGACGTCACGTTTTGGACCACCGAAACCGGCATCGCTTCCGTGGAACTGCTTTCCAAAAAAAGCAACTTGAAAGCGATCACAAAGGTGAAGGGAGCGGTTTCGTTTCCTCCGAAAACGACGGTGACTCGAATCGTGGAGCCCGGTTCCAACGCGGATCAGAATCGAATCGAAATCACGATGAAACGTATTTCGATTTCGGATACGATTCCCGCCTCCAAATTTCAGTTTTAAAAAGACGGGAAACGAGGTTTACAACATTCTTTCCTCCTTCATTTTGGAAGAATCGAAAGAGGCCGTTTTGAATCTTCGTTCATTCCGGCGGATTATTGTGGATTAAATTTTACGAATCAGGAGCGAAGATGCTTTCCGAAATCAGAAACGGTCATATTCTCGAACTTTATATTGAAACCAACGAAGTGAATTCTCTGAACGGGGATTTTTTCAGAATGATCTCCGCCAAACTGGAGGAAGTCTCCAAAGACAATTCGATCAAAGCGTTGATTCTCACCTCCAAAAACGAGAAATTTTTTTCCAACGGATTCAATCCCGACATTTTCGTAGGAAAAACTTTAACGGAAATTCAGGACGTATTACGTCTTGCGTTGGATACTGCTTCCAAACTTCTTTTTTTCGAAAAACCTCTGATCTGCGCGATGAACGGACATTCCATGGGTTTAGGGGCGGTTTACGCCATCTTTTGCGATTATAGAATCATGGTCGAAAAAAAAGGACGTCTCGGTTTTCCGGAATCCCAAATCGGAATCAATTTTCCTTCCGTCGCCGGTTTTATGCTGAAGGAAACCGTAGGAATTACGGGCGCGAGAGATCTTTTGTATTCCGGAAAAGGATTCCTTTTTAGGAACGAAATTCTCGATCCTCATGGAAAATTCGCCCGAATACGAGGTGTTC
>NZ_NPEF01000302.1 GCF_002811955.1 Leptospira ellisii | reverse complement strand
TCGGAATCCCAGGTGATCCCTGAACCGACTCCGATCGAACCCTTGCCGTTTCCGATTTCCAGAGTTCGGATCGCGATCGAAAACGTGGCGTTTCCGTTCGGTTCGATTACGCCGATGATTCCGGTGTAAATTCCCCTAGGTTTTTCTAGAGAATGGATCAATTCCATGGCTCTTCGTTTCGGTGCGCCGGTGATGGATCCTCCCGGAAGAAGTTCCCGAAATATGTCCGACCATCCGGCGGATTCAGAAATTTCGGATCGAACCGTGCTGGTCATTTGGTAGATCGTTTTGTAGGTTTCCACGGAGAATAATTCGCTTACGGAAACGCTTCCCGTTTTGCTGATCTTTCCGAGGTCGTTCCGCATCAGATCCGTAATCATAAGATTCTCCGCCTTTTCCTTTTCGGATTCGCGTAGAAGCCGCAGGTTCGTCCTATCCTCCTCGGGGGTTTTGCCCCGGGGATATGTTCCTTTCATCGGTTTCGTGACGAGAACTCCGTTTTTCTTTTCGAAAAAGAGCTCCGGAGAAAACGAAAGAACGTCCGTGTCTCCGATCCTGATCCAGGATCGGTATCGGACCGGTTGTCTTTCGGAAAGTACTTTATAAAATGATAATATATCTCCTTCGAAATCGAAATCGATCCTGTCGGTATGGTTGATCTGATAAATTTCGCCTTGAAAAAGACGTTTTCGGATTTCGTCGAGGTTGCGGAAATATTCCGAATCGTCGGGCCGCCGAGTGACGTAAAAGCCGAAATCGTTCAAGGATTCGTTTCCGTCTTCGTGGATCTTTTCCGGGTTTTCGAATACGGCAAAATGCAAAAGTGGTAAAACTGTTTCAGATTCCTTCCAATTGGCACCCGAAAAGAAAGTTCCCGCCTCGTATGAGATAAATCCGGCCAAATAAAATCCTTTCTTGAGATAGGATTCGATTTTGTTAAGAGAAGCGTTTAATTCTTCCGATTTATATGCGTCTATCGTATCAACGGGATTACGAAACAGGATCTTTCCCGAAGAATGGAATCCCTCTTCGAAAATCATAAAAGGCTGGTCAGAGAATAAGAGTTCTTTAATTCTCATTTTAGAACGAATTTAACAGGGATCGATGATTTTGTCTCTTCGTTTCAAAGAAATATTGAAAACCTTCGGAGTAATATTCGTCTCCGGATCGATCTATTACGTTCTTGCGCAAATCGGAAGAAACACCGCCATTCATCCCGTCGAGCATCAAACTCGAGACAGCCTGAATCCACCGAGAAGCATAACCGGGACCGGGCTCCCGTGAAATCGATTCCCGAATCCCCTCGAACATCATCGAATTTACCGCCTTTGAAACGACGTCCGTATCCAAGCTTTTTTTCAGAAATCCCTTTTTGACTCCGTTGATCAGATACAATTCGATCACGCGGGCACTCAAATCGTGGATTTTGGAGATCTTTGCGCTGATCGTTTCGTCGATTCCCTGTGTTTCAAAAAAGAAAACCCTGCCGATCCGCGTATCCTTGCCGAAAATTTCGAAAAGACCCGCGCCGATCCTTTCGATCTGCGTCCTATATTCCTCCAAGGAAGAGGATTGACCCGGATTTTGATCCGAAATCGCCTCCGCAAAACCGGCTTGAACCCGATCTAACAACGCATGCAAAATATCTAATTTATTTTTGAAATAACGATAGCAGGTTCCGTGACCGATGTCCAGTTTACCCGCGATGTCCGCGATCCCCGAAGCGTGATACCCCTTGATCGAGAAAATTTCCAGAGCGGCGTCCAGAATTTCCTCCCTTCGAGCCTGGATTTTTTCTTCCTTTTTCATAGTTGGGAGTTCCTGCGTTTTCGAAGTCGTTTCCGAATTTACGGAGAATGTTCCGAATCGAAGTCCGTTTTGTAAACCAGAAGATTCGTATTCTTAGATCAAATCGACGCTTAACGGAATCCTGATTTTAAAACTGGTTCCCTTTTTCGCGTCCGAAGAAAAATCGATCTTTCCTTTGAGTTGTCTCACGAGAATATTCACCAACTTCAATCCCAAGGAAGTCGTCTCGTCCAGATCGAATCCGGAAGGCATTCCGATTCCGTCGTCCTCCACGGTCAATTCGAGCGTTTCGTTCACTTTGGAAAGCGAGATCCTTAATTCCGCGTTTCCTCCCGCATTTTCCTTTCCTTCCGGAGGAAAGGCGTATTTTAGAGAATTCGAAACCAGCTCGTTCAATATCAAACCGATCGGAATCGCACGATTGATGTTGATGTCGAGTGATTCCAATTCAGTTTTGAGAATTACGGACTCGGATTTACCGTAAACCTGGAACAGTTGATTCAGAAGTTTTTCGATGTAAATCGAATACTGGATTTTTCCTAAATTTTCGGATTGATACAACTCCTCGTGAATCATCGACATCGTTCTCAAACGGTTCTGACTTTCCTTAAACACGGAAAGGCTCTGTTGATCCTCCACGAAATCCGATTGCATCGACAAAAGCGACGAAATCACCTGCAGGTTATTCTTTACCCTATGATGAATTTCCTTAAGCATCACCTCTTTTTCTTCGAGCGAAAGTTGAAGTTTGCGCTCCGCGCTTTTGATTTCGGTGTAATCCAGAAGCGTGACGATAACGCTCGACAAGGTGGATTCGAAACCGGGAGGAACCGACCAACGGATCTTCATATCCAACCTCGTATTGTCCTGAACGCGGAACCCCACTTCCACTTCGTAAAAATAGGATTCTTCCCGGATCTTTCTTAAAACCCTTCTAAAAACCTTAAAATTGTCCTGGCTGAAAAAACGTTTCCAGTTTTTGGTGACCGTTTCCGCGGAATCGACCCGAAGAAGATTGGCCGTTTCCTGGTTAACGCCCGTCACTTGGATCGAATCGAAACAACGTTGGACGAAATCGGGATGCGTTTCCACATATTCCGTAAATTCGTCCCCTTGTAGAGTTTCCGGAAGGGAATCCAAAACCGCCTTAAGTCCGGAATAATCCGCTTCTATGATCGCGACGGGAAGATGTTCGAAAAGCCCCATGTATCGGATCTGACTTTTTTCCAAAGCGGAACGGGCTTCGTTCTTCTCGCGGATTTCCTCCCTAAGAATTTCGTTCGATCGAAGGAGTTCGCGGGTTCTTTCCTTCACTTTGGTTTCCAGACTCTGATGCGATAAACGAAGCTGATTCTCCGCTTCCTTCCGCTCGTTTACGATACTCGCCACAAGAAGACTGGTGATAGACAAAACCGCGACGAACGACTGCAAAAGAATATAGGAAGCGTTCATCGATTCGGCGTAAAACTGCGGAGAACCCGAGATCGTTCCTAGAATGGCGATCACAGAAGACAAGACGACGGCCAAACTGCTCGCACGTTCGCCCAAACGGAACGCCGCCCACAGAATCAAAGGTATGAGAATATAACCCAGAGGATAACTGATCGATAAGATCGGAATCACCAAATCGAAGGAGGCCAAGGAAAAAAACACGATGAGAATCAACAACACGGAGGTTTCGAAAATCTCCGAAATTTTCGGACGGGAGTATTTTCCCCGAAACCAGAACAGAATAAAGGGCGCTCCGATATAAACCCCCAACGTATCCCCCGCCCACCAAGTAAGCCAGCTTTGACGGAGGGCACCTTCGTCGATCGCGTTCAAAAAATAAAGCGAAGCGACGGATCCGGTACAACTGATCGTACAGACGAGGGCTTCCAGACAGATAAAAAGAAAAACGTAACGGGTTTGATCCGAAATTCTACATCCGGGAATTTTGGAAAAAAGCACTCGCTTTCCGACGTAACATTGAATCGAGGAAAACAGCGCGATCAAAAGACTTAGATATAAATTTTTTCCGGGATCGATCCAAAGTCCGGATAACAAATCCACTCCCGAATTGGAAAGAAAGGAGGCGATTCCGATTCCTAAAATGGAATAGCTGCCGAACAACAACGCAAGCCCCAAGGCCGCTCCCGACGCGGGCCAAATCGCGGATGCGTATCCGGGATGAATGGCGGTGTTTCTTCCGATTTGCGCAAGAACGTAATAGATCGATCCGGAGACGAATATTAC
>NZ_NPEF01000301.1 GCF_002811955.1 Leptospira ellisii | reverse complement strand
CCTTTTTTTCTTGATACATTGAAATTTTTATGATAGGGAACATTTCGTGAATTTTCTCCCGCCGCCCACCCCTCCACCCAAAGTGTGGGCGGGGGCGCCGGGTTTTGCGGGAGTTCCTACTTTCCAATAAAATAAAACGAACATTCTAAAAAAAATCGTGGACGAATCAAACCTCCTGATTAGGGTTCATCAAAATCTCCCAACAACACCCTATTTGAAATGAAACTATTAAAAGTGAAATTCGGTATTTCTTTATTTGTAACGATTGTTACAATAAATTCAATCTCCTGCTCGGCGGTTTATAAAATCACAGGAAGGACGATTTCTTCCTATTCGGAAGATCATTTGATTCCTTTTCTTTTGGAATCCGGAGACTTGGATTCCGTCTGTAATGCGGGAGTCAGTTTGGCTCCTTTGATCGCTTCTTTCGAGCGGGTCAGCAAACGTCCCGATCTTCCCGTGATGGTCGCCATGCTCGGGGCGGGAATGTGCGCGGAACGAAACGCCCAGGAAGCGGAACTTCTTTATCTCGCTTCCGTCCGAAGAGGAAAAGGGGACGAAGCCACGGATCATCAGGCGGTGGAAATCCGTAACCACGCGGTGGCGGCAAAACGTTTCGGCCAGGCGTACAAACGTTTCGTTTCTTATTTCGGAGAATGGAACGGCAGATGTCCTTCTCTTTCCGAAGAGGATCAGTTCTATTATCTGATCGGTCTTTCCTCAAGTCTACTCGCCATACTTCACGACAGGGCCGCGCAAGGAGCGGCTAACGTGCCTACGGATATTCCCTCCATCGTTTCGGGCGCGTCCAAATGTCTCGACGCGGAACGGTGGTGGGGAGTTCCACTCGCATTGGAAGCGGTGGTCTGGCTTTCCATTCCAGGAGCCACGCCTGCGGGAAAAGATCCCTTCCAGCAGCTGGATCGTTCGGTCGTGTTAGGCGATAAAGCCGGCGTTTCCCTTTCGCGGGCGTTTCAAATCCAGGCTCTGACGGGAAGGGGAAATCAGAACGCCATCAAAAAGGCGGTTCAGGATCACTCGAAATTTTTGGAAAAGGGCGTTTCCCGACGCGAATTTCAACTTTTGGAAGCCTACGCCGAACAACTTTCCAGACACGAGTCCGATAAGATTTGGATCAAGGAAAAGGGACATCGCGGTCCTTTGCTTCTCGGTTCGTTTCCACAAGGCAAACGGGATCTAAAGGAAGACGACGATCTTCTCAAAGATCTCTGATCATCGTTCGTTCTAAATTAGAATTCAATTGAAAGGAGAATTTTCCATGAAAGGAATCCGTATCCGTTTATTTTCCATCCTCTTTGCGCTTTCGGCGTTCGCGCTCGAAGCCGCCGACCCGATCAACAAAACGATGTGTGTCTTCGATCCTTCGGGAACGCACGGAGACATCTATAAGTCGGCGGTCCGTTATCAAGCCCAAGCCCTCAATTGGGGAATCCGCCTTGATCTCAAGGCCTATACGGACGAGGTCGTCGCCAATTCCGATTTTAAAGCGGGCAAGTGTAATCTCGCGTTTTTGACCAGTCTGCGCGTAAGGGGTTACGTACCGCAGTCGGGTTCCCTCGAAGCGATCGGCGCGCTTCCCAGTTACGAACTTCTCAAACGTACGATCGAAGTGCTTTCCAATCCGAAGGCGAGACAGTTGAACGTCGCGGGAGAATACGAAACCATGGCGATGTTTCCCGGCGGCGCCGTTTATCTCCTCTTGAGGGATCGTAATCTGCGTTCCATCAAGGATCTGGCCGGAAAGAAGATCGCCACTCTGACCTACGATCAGGCGGCTACAACGATGGTCGACGTTGTGGGTTCCTCGATGGTCCCCGCCGAGATCGCGACCTTCGCCGGAATTTTCAACAACGGAAGAGCGGACGCCTGTTATTCTCCCGCGGTCGGTTTTAAACCTTTGGAATTGATGAAGGGTGTGTCGCCTAACGGAGGAATCGTAAAATTCCCGATCGGACAACTTACCTTCCAGATCGTGGGAAAAAGTTCGGACTTTCCCGCGGACTATGGAAATCAATCCAGACAATGGGCCGCGACCCAATTCGAAACGATGCTCGAACTGACTCGAAAAGCGGAGAAGGAAGTTCCCTCCAAATACTGGCTCGAAGTTCCCAAAGAGGAAGTGAAAGGTTATTTCGAAAAATTCCGCGAGGTTCGGATAAAACTCAGGGACAAGGGAGTATATCACGCTTCCATTCTTAAGTTGATGAAAGGAGTGCGTTGTAAAGCGGATTCGAACGCGGAAGAATGTTCGGAATCCCTGGAATAAGTTAGGCGAGTTCAAATCATCATGGCAAAAAAGATCGTATCCTGGGCGGTATTGTTTTTTCTATTCGTTCCCTTGATCCAAAGTTTCGGTCAATTGGTGCAGGCTCGTATGTTGGAGTTAGGCGAACGTATCTGGCCGCGTTATGCGGAGATTCGGATCCATTGTGTCGCCTCCGAAATCGATTCCATCCAAAAGGTGGAGGCGAACGCCTCCGATTCCGCGCTGCTCGAAGAATTGGATTTGGGCGCCGGTCCGGAAAAGGGCAAAACGAAGTCCGAAATCAAACTGCAGACGCCCGCTCTTGCTCCGATGGAATTGTCCTTCGGACAAAAACTCTACTGCGGAACGGAACGAAAGCTGTCCACAATTACGATCGCGGCCATAGAATACATTCCGATGACGATGGTGATCCTGCTTTTGATCGCAGGAATCGTATCCACGACCAGAAGATATCATATCGCCCTCAAAAACCCGGAAAATAGGTCGGAGGAGTTGGCATCCGAAATCAGCCAGATCGTCGCCAACCTGATTCTGATCCTTTCCGCCTCGTATATGCTTCCCTTTAGCAAAGGGGTGGAGGCGCAGATCCAGGTGTTGTGGATCGTCGGTCTGGCGATCTTAAGTCTATTGAATATTTATAATATTCTGAAATCTGAATTCTCAGATCCGAGGAAAAAGGGCGGAATCTCCGAAATTCTGCTTTCGATCCCTTTGTATTGCTGGATGGCGGCCGTCTGCGGAATTTATTTCGTCTTTATAGAAGGACATCCCGCCGGACTTGCTATTTATCTCCAAAAACTCACGGCGCACGCGACGTTGTATATACAGATCGGTCTCTATGTTTGGACCGGAATTCTACTTCGGGACACTTCCTTGGGACGGAGATTTTTCGATCTTCTCAAACCCTGGAAACTTCCCGCAGAACTCCTGGCGGTGATCGTGGTCGTTGCGGCCGCGCTTCCCACGGCCTACAGCGGAGCTTCGGGGATCGTAGTATTGGCGTTAGGCGCTACCATCTTCGTCGAATTGCGAAGGGCGGGGGCCTCGCAGGAAAGGGCCTTGGCCGCCACGGCGATGAGCGGAAGTTTGGGGGTCGTTCTGCCGCCCTGTCTTTTGGTGGTCATCGTCGCCTCTCTCAATTTGGACGTGACCACGGACGAATTATTCCATTGGGGTTGGAGGGTTTTCGCGGTTTCCACCACTTTGTTTTTGGCGGTGAGTTGGTTTTTACGGAAGGAATCCTGGAGAATTCGACCCGAACCGAACGCGCTCAAAACGACTTGGTCCGTTTTTAAACCGTTCAGTCTTTACGTTTTGATCGCGGTGATCATCGTGTCCGCGCTGGTGTTCGGATTGAACACCCATTTCGACGAACATACCGCGCCGTATATGCTTCCGATCGCGATGCTTGCCCTTATTTTTTGGGATCACAGACAGAGTCGTAAGGAACATCATCCGGCTTCCGCGGTTCGGGACGCGGTAAAGATATCCAGAACCTCGTACGACACCGGTTCTCACTTGGGGGCGCTTTTGATGCTCATGGGGCTATCCGCCTGTATGGGGGGAGTGTTCGAACGATCCAACGTCGTGAATCTTTTTCCCGCGCAACTTGGTTCTCCCATGACCGCGATGATCGTTTTGACGGTCGTGCTCGTGATCATCGGAATGCTGATGGATCCGTACGGGGCCGTGATCCTGGTTTCGGTGACTTTGTATCCGATCGCAAAGGCCAACGGAATTCACCCTTTGAATTTCTGGATGAC
>NZ_NPEF01000300.1 GCF_002811955.1 Leptospira ellisii | reverse complement strand
AGGATTTTTCCCGGTTATTATCTGTTCATCGGAATCACGTTTTTGATTTCCCTCGCACAGGTCGCTGCGATGCAGAAGATCATCTCTTCCGGTATGGATCCGAACGGCGCTTTCGTCGTTTCCCTCGCGCATTATAAGGCAGGTCTGGAAAACGCATGGGGGGATTTTCTTTTTATCGGGAATTACGTGCGCAGTCTTCACTATCATACCTGGTCTCTGTCCGTCGAGGAGCAGTTCTACGTGGTTATGCCGTTTATCTGCGGTTTTTTCTTTTTTTAAGAACCCCGAAAGGCGCTCTGAGAATTCTGTTCCTTTTGTATCTCGTTCCGGGTATTTTGAGAATTTTATACTTTTTGAATATGCCGGGTCCGTCCGTCTCCGATCGGATCTATTATTCCACCGAAACGAGATTCGACGCTTTCATCGTAGGAATCGCTGTCATGTATCTGACGAGCGAACCGGCGGTTTGGACCGATAAGCTGAAGCGGAGCGTTTTTTGGTCCTTCGTTTTGTCCTCGCTCGCGGTACTTTTTCTGATCGCGGCCCATTGTATGGAAAAGACGGGCGTATCATTTTTTTCCAATACGATTAAATTCAACTTATTGAATTTAGGATTCGGACTTCTCATACTCGTTCTGATTTCGGGCGCCCCGACTTTTTTGGGAAGATTGTTCTCCTTGAGGATCTGGATTCCGGTGGCGCGTTTGAGCTACACGATGTATCTCTGGCATATCGTCCTTCTTACGATTGCGAACGTCTCCCGTCCCAACGCCGCTTTCGGATTGGACGGATACCTGAAACACGGGATCGGTCTGTTCGTATTCTTCTGCGCGTTACTCGCCTTTACGTTCTGTGTCTACGGAATCGTGGATTATCCGCTTCAGAGAACGAGGGATCGGATATTAAAATCGTATAAAAACCGGAAAGAACTTCAGACTTCGTAGATGGATAGGGATTTATAACTTTTATTCCCCTGTTTGTCGAGTAGGGCGATGATCTCCGTCTTTTTGTCCTTTTCTATGTTGAAGATCAGCTGATCCGAAATTTCCCTGCAGATATACAGACCTCTTCCATGGGAATCGGCGAGACCGGGCGGAAAACCGGTCGTCTCGTCCACGGTGATGTGCCGATCCAGTCGTTTTAGGATTTCCTTCTTGTCCAAGGATCCGAAATGATCCCGGATCACGATGATGAAGGTGTTTTCCGCGATGCCGTATCCGATTTCGAAAAAATCGGATTCCGCCAATTGGATGTTCTCCAAAGGAATGACGAGGTCGCGGGAAGGAAGTTCATACTGATATTTATAATTTCCCTTCGAATCGCGGGGAGCGCGGATCATCGCGTTGGAAGTCAATTCCTCCAGGATTTGATTGATCGCGTTCGGTGCCCCTTTTTCCACGAGGAATTTCGCGATTCGATTGCATAAGAAATTCCTCTGCTCGTCGGAATAGATCCGTTTATAAACGATACCTTCCGTCTGCGGAACGGAAAATTCCCGATCGTCCGTTTCCGATCTTTGTATCGTGAATTCGGAACCGAAATATTTCTCCACTCCGAAGATATCTTTCGTGAGAAGTTTGTGAACCATCACCGAGATGAGTTTGATGTCGAGGAAGGAATACTTCGGTATGATGTTCCAAATCCCGTGCTTGTAGGCGAAGTTGATGTAATCGTTGATGTTGTATGCGGTCATCAGAGTATACAACACGTTCGGGAATTCGTGCTGTATGGTTTTGATCAGATCGAGTCCCGTTTTTCCGGGCATTCGAATGTCCGTGATGACGAGATGGACTTCCTCGTTTTTTAGGATACGAACCGCTTCGTCGTAATTCTCCGCGTCCAAAACCCGGTAGTTTCCGGTGAGAAGATCCTTGATCGCCTCCCGAATGGAATGGATGTCCTCCACGATCAGGATCGTATACATCAGGACGAATACCCGTTGTGCTGCTGCGTGAAGGGAAGGGATACGCGGAAGCGCGTTTTTCTTTCGAAGGATTTTACGGACAATTCGCCGCTGTGTTCGCGTACGATCGAATGACAAATGGAAAGTCCGAGTCCGGTTCCGATTCCGGTTTTGTTTTTCGTGAAAAACGGGGAGAATATCTTGTCGATCATGTTGTCCGGAATTCCGCCCGCGTTATCCTCCACGATGATATGAACCATGTTTCTCGTTTTCCTGACTTCCACGCGGATTTTTCCCTCTCCGTAATCGAACGCTTGGAGGGAGTTTTTGAATAGGTTTATAAAAAGACGTTCCATCTTCACCGGATTGAATTGAAAGGTGGTGCCCGGTTCACAGAGAATTTCCCAGGTGATGTTTTTGGAAAGCACCGGATACACCCAGGTCACGTTTTCCTTGGCCTTTTGTATGGTTTCGTAGATGTCCGCGGAGGTGGTGACGAGTTTGTCCGGTTTTGCGAAGCTGATGATATCGGAAACGATCATCGCCGCCCGCGTGAGATCCTCCTTCATCATATCCAACCTTTTTTTGAAAAAGTCGGGATCCATCGAAGTGAGATTGTTCAAAAGACTTTGTAACGTGAGACTCATTCCCGTCAGAGGATTGTTGAGTTCGTGTGCCACACCGGAGATAAAAATTCCCAGAGAAGCCAGATTCCGGATCCGAAGGTTTTCCTCCTCCTTCTCCTTAATTCGGGTGATATTGCTCACCTTTTCCAGTACGGAACCGACAACCCCGTCCTTTTCGATGGGATAAAAATCCAAGTATAAGGTTTCCTTACGGCCGCGCACAGAATGGAATATTTCTCGATTCACGTCGGACTTGGGATATTCGAAATACTGATTGAAGTTCTCCTCGGTGGAACGCATTTCCTTCATCGGGCAATACGGGCAGACCTCGTTCCGGTTATAAAGCACCTCGTAACATTTTTTCCCTATAATGGAGGAGAAGGACGGTTGACCGGAAAATTCCAGCGTGGATTTATTGACCCTCCGGATACGAAAACCCGGATCGATCAACACCAACGGCTCGGTAATCCCGTCTAAAATGGATTGAAGTTCACCGGCTCTTTCTAAGAGATTTTCCTGCAACGAGGACATGAAGATTCAATATTGTAGAGAATCTTTAAAAGTTTGCAGTAACTTTTTTTTATTTTTTGCGGATTCTTGATTCTGCATTTCCTGAAGTCTTAGGATTTGCACGAGAAAGTCCTCCATCAGCTTTAGGTAAAATTCCTGTTTGAAATTGGTGCGTTCCCGCTGGAGTCCTTCGTCCGGAAGATGCCGGATCGGATAACGTGTCGCTTTTCCGTTTCGCTCCGCCTCGACGACGATGTCGTCCACGTTCTGGTCCAAAGGAGTTTCATCGATCAAACGGATGTTCGTGGAATCGGATCCGTCCGAGTTCTCCGCTTTGATTTCCGTGACGACGCGCGAAAGGGTGGTTCCGGTGAATTCAAGAAGAATGGATTTGCTTTCGGAGCGTTCGATTCCTTCTCTTCCTTCCTGGATGGAATGTTTCACTACCTTGATCCCCGTTCGATTGGGATACGTCCCTAAAAAGGAGATGTAGGTTCCGTTGGGAACGGATTCGATCCGTTCCGATTTCAGAAGTTCCCTTGCCGCGCCCAAGTCTTCGTAGACTCGAAGAATTCTGCGGTTGAGCAGGGAAGCGGTGTCCGTCGCCTTATGCGGATCGGTTTCTTTGTTTTGGGAAAATAGGGGAGAAGAAAGATTCGGGACCAGGCCGAAGCCGATCAGGATCGAAAGTAGAAATCCCGATTTCGGAGAAAACAAACGCCCGATCTGCACGAAGGTCGGTTTTTCTCCGATCGAAGGGAAAACGTTACGGAGCCGGAGCCGTAGCAGGGACCGAAGGAGCGGGAGCCGAGGCGGGTGCGGACGGTATTGCGGAATTCGTTTCACTTGGGGTTTCCTCCGGAGGAGCGGTCAACGTCGGTGCGGTCTCCGGCGTCAGTCGATCCTCTTTTTTCGCAAAAAGAAAGGAAAGAAGCAAAGAAAGAATGATGAATAAAATCGCCGTGACGCGGGTCGCCTTGGTAAGAACGTCCGCAGTGGAGGATCCGAAGGTGATCCACAATACGAAAAAGAAGATCGCTAAACTTCTGACCATTCAGAGGGAAAGACAACTGAAGGCC
>NZ_NPEF01000030.1 GCF_002811955.1 Leptospira ellisii | reverse complement strand
GCGAACTCCGTTCTGAAAGCTGATCACGATCGGAAGGGAATTCGAAACCGAATGCAGCTTTTGTCGTTTTTCCAAGGAGGTGATCGCTCCTTCCGTATCGCCTTCCATCATCAGACAAAGGGTCAATCCGTAATACGCGTCGCCCCTATCGGAAAGCGAAACGGAGGTCTTGAATTCTCCGGCGGCTTCCTTTCTCCGATTTTGACGCAGATAGAGGTTTCCCAGATTTTCGCGAAGAATGGCCTGAGCGTCTAACCCGTGTTTTTCGGAGATCGCAAGCGCTTCCCGATAAGCGGTTTCCGCCTTGGTATAATCCTTATCCGCTTCGTAAACGAGTCCCAAACCCCGTTTGCAATCCAGGGAATCCGGACTCAGTTGTAGACAGAGAAGAAAGTCGTCTTTGGCCGCCTTTTGGTTTTTTTGAAGATAACGGATCCACCCGCGGATGTATAAGAGTTCTCCGGTGTCGCCCTTTTGTTTTAATTCCTCTTCGGCCTTTTGAAGCGCTTCCACGAGATTGTCCTTTTCCGTTAGATCCCGCGCTTCCAACACCGAGACAGTTTCCTTTTTGTTGCAATGGATCAGGGTCGCGAAAAAAAACAGAAACAGGATTGGAATCGGAAAACGGAACGTCGTGTTGCGGAACGGTTTTTTTGAATTCATACGGGCTCGATTCTAATTTGAAATTGAAGACGCGAAACCGACTTCGTCCTCGGTCTCACACAGAAAGGATTCAGGTTCGCGGAAGAAACGCAATCCGGAAAGATTCGTCAGGCTTTTTTTTTGGGAGAATCCAATTTTACGAAACGATTTCAAATCGGATTCTCCAGAAACGCGGAGATCATCTCCGCGGCTTTTTTTCCCTCTTCGATACATTCTTTCGCCCTGTGGAATTCCATAAGTCCGATATTTCTGAGTCTCGGGGCGATCGTTGCGTCGGGCGGATCTCCGGCCATTCTGCTGCGCGTGATTCGAATCTGCATAACGTTGATGCTCTTGGACATCACCTCTATCATCCCCGGCTTTTCGTCCTTTTCCTTTTCCAGACTTTCATCCATATCCTTTCCCCAAAATTTTGAAAGGAAGGATTTGCGATCCGATTCCTTCGTCATCGATTCGTCTTCGGAATCCCTATCCTTACGATCGAGCAGATCCTGATTGAGATCGACGGCGATTACGAATTCCGCCCCCATCGCCTTACACAAAGAGACGGGCACCGGATTGACGAGACCTCCGTCCACAAGCCATCGGTCTCCGATTTTTACCGGAGAAAATATTCCGGGAAGGGAAATGGAGGCGCGCACCGCTTCGGGCAACGATCCTTCGCGAAGCCATATTTCGGAACCCCGATCTATGTCGGTGGCCACCGCTCCGAATTTCTTTTCCAAATGACCGAAGTTCAAATCCTTGAATTCGCGATCGAAAAAATCCAATAATTTTTTTCCTCGAATCAGACCTCCTCCGAATGAGATGTCCATAAATCCGAGTATATCCTTCCATTCCAGGGTTTGAACCCATTCCTCCAGACGATCCAGTTTTCCGGCCGCATAAAACGCGCCTACGATCGATCCGATCGAAGTTCCGCAGATTACGTCCGGTTTCCAACCGTAGGATTCCAAAACCCGTATAACGCCGATATGCGACCAACCGCGCGCGGAGCCGCTGCCTAAGGCCAATCCTAGGATTCTTTTTCCGTTTTTTTTCAATGCGTTATCCTCTTTTTTGGTAAGATTCCTCGAAAAATTCGAAAAGATTCAGTCATATGCAATTTTTTTAAGTTTTATATTCCGTCAGTTGTTATATGCAATTGACTACCCTCAATTGAATTTCGACTTTAACCTCTACGAGACGGGCTGATTTTCGCGATGCAATTTTCAAAAATATTTTTTTTCCTAATCGGCCCGTTCGCTTTGATCATTCTCGTCATGATTTCTTCTCCTTGGCAGGCCGGAGACGGACTTCGGGCGTATCAAGGTAAGATCGATCTTCGCGGAATTCAGGATCCCGATTTCGGAATGATCAAACTCAACGGAGAATGGGAATTCGACTGGCAACAACAGCCTGAGGATTCGATCGAAAATCATTCCAGCGGTTTTATTTCCGTTCCCGGTTCCTGGACCAACGAATCCAAAAGTCATCAGGCTTATCCCCAGTTCGGCTACGCCACCTATAGGCTTCATGTTTATCTTCCGGACGTCTGGAGGAAAAAAATTCTTTCCGTTTCGATCGGAGGAGTCGCCTCCGCGTATCGGATCAAGGTCAACGGGCAATCGATAGGGGAGGCCGGTTCGCCGGGAACCAGCATAGAAACCACCGTCGCCAGAATCGAACCTAAGGATTTTCTTTTTTTCGCGGAGGGGGAGGAAATCCGGATCGAACTGTTCGTCGCCAATTATTCCTCTACGATGCCGGGAGTTCTTTTGCCGATTTCCATCGGTCCTTCGGGAGCGGCCGGAGTTTCGAAGGCCATCACCCTGTTTTTCGACATATTCTCCTTCAGCAGTCTTTTGATCATGGGAATATATCATATATTCCAATATCTTTATCTTCGAAGCAGCGTATCGCCTTTGTATTTCGGAATATACAGTCTGGTGATCTGCATGCGGACGGCCATTACGAATTCGAAAATTATAATGTTATTTTTTCCTCAAATTCCCTGGTCTTGGATAAATAAAATCAACCACTTGACGCTTTCGGTCAGTGTTCCCTTTTTCCTTCTTTTCTTCAGTTCGGTGTTCGCGCCGTACGTGAATCGCAGATTCATCAATGCAGGGGTGATCTTTTCGGTTTTGTTCACGGTGGTCACCCTTTTCGGGGACGTGCAGTTCAACAATCAGAACATCTCCATCTATCACTATTTCATTCTTCTCACGATCGCGTATCTGTTTTATACGATTCTTAAGATCGATTTCGATAAGGAAAAAAACTACACCTATATCCTTTACGGTTCCGGAATTTTGTTCATCGCGGTGTTGGTGGATCTTTTTTACGCGCGCGTTCTTAAGACGGGAAGCATCCAGACTTCGCATTACGCGCTCGTCTTTTTCGTTTTTCTGCAATCTCTGCTTCTCGCGTCGGAAAGATCGAGAAAGTTTGCGGAAACGAGGGAATTGGCGCTTAATTTGAGGACTTCCAACCTGGAACTTTTCGAGATGAAGGAGCAACTCGTCCAAAAGATCGAGGATCGAACCCGGGTGTTAAACGACAATATCCTTCAGATCAATCGGGAGTTGGAGATCGCGCAGAACGTCCAACGAAAAATTCTGACTCCTTTGGATCGGAGTATTCCCGGAATCCGCTTTCATTACGAATACAAACCTCTGGAAAAGGTGGGGGGCGATTTTCTCGATATCTCGGAAATCGTTCCGGGTAAGGTGCGCGTCGTCATCGCGGACGCGGTGGGTCACGGAGTTCAGGCTTCCCTTATGACGATGGCCCTCAAAACGGAATACGAAGAGCTCAAAAATCTCGGGAATCCGGGACAGATTCTCAAGGAATTGAATTTCAGATTCTTGAAAAAATTCGATTCTTTGGAAAGTATCTTTCCTTGTCTGATCGGGGACATAGATGTGGAACGCGAGGAGTTCACGTATTCCTCGGCGGGACATCCGGATCAGATTCTGCAGTTGCCGAACGAGTTTCCTTCCCTGATTCAAAAGACCGGGCCTATATTAGGTTTATTTGAAACGTTGGAGATCGCCTCCAAAACGGTTCCGTTTCCCGCCGGATCCAGACTTCTCCTCTTTTCGGACGGTTTGATCGAAAATCGTATGAAGGATTCCTTAAATACGAAACAATACAATATGGAACTCATCACGAAAACGCTGCACGAAGGAAGGAATACGGCTCTGCCCGTTCTCGTGGAGGAGATCCTGAAGATCGAAGAGCTGACGAGAGGGGACAATCTCCGTTACGACGACATCACCGTGATCGCCGTGGAATCGGATTCGGTTAAAAAAAGTTAGACGCGTCGCGGTCCGAACGTTTTGGATCGCGGGCTTGATACGTTCGTAAAGTCCGGAACGGACGAAACCGTCATAATCCGGAATCTATTTTCTCCAATATACCCATCAAAAGTCTTCTCTCTTCGTAGGAGGTGTTCCTGTATATTTTCAAGAACATCCTGCGGGAAGCGCGGATCACGGAAGATCGGACCCGTTTTCCCTGCGGGGTCAACGTAACTTCGAACATTCTATTGTCTTTGGGCGATTTAATTCGTTTAATAAAATCGAGTTTTTCCAGCTTCGCGACGATCGAAGTTACGGTGGAAGGATCTCTCAGCGACTTTCGCGCAAGCTCTTTCATAGAAAATATTTTTCCCGGCGCAAGAGCGCAAAGCACCGCTCCTAGGGGAGGCGTGATCATAGGGGCGTTCGTTTTCTTATAATTCAAGGTCAGATCCAAAAATATCTTATCACTGATTCCGCTGATAATGTGCGCGATTCGATCGGGATGGTGCATCGATTTACTATAGCAGAATTGATTTGGATGCAAAGCAATTAATTCGATCCGTAAGTATGAAATTCTTAGAATCGATTGACCGTTTTCCTTTACGCGGCTCGATGAAGTCTGGAGATATTTATGATTCAGTTAAAAAAGGAAACGATCACCATTTCTTCGAAATTCTGCGGGCCTCCGCTCAGCGGAAACGGAGGTTTTTCCGCCGGAAGCGCGGCGAAAAAACTTAATTCCCTCTCTTCTACCGTAAAGATCAAAGCGCCGATCCCTTTGAACGTCGAACTCGGTTTGAGTTTCGATCCGGACGCCTATTCGGCGTTAGTCGATATTTCATCCGGTTCCGTCGCGGTCGAAGCGGAACCGGCGCCGGACTTCCGTTTGGATTTACCGCAACCCGTGTCGCAGGACGCGATCGCGGAAGCGTCCAAAAATTATCTGGGATTCGTTGAACATCCTTTCCCGTCCTGTTTCGTTTGCGGTCCCGAAAGGAAGGAGAGGGACGGAATGAGGATTTTTTCGGGTAAAATTCCCGATCAACCGGGATTCAAACATCTTCACGCCGCGAATTGGGAGCCTTGGAAAGAGTTGGGCGACGATTCGGGATTGATCCGCAAGGAGGTGATCTGGGCGGCCTTGGATTGTCCCGGAGGTTTCGCGGTATCCGTCGAAGATCCGCAAATGATCGTCTTGGCTAAGTTAAGCGGACGAATTCTCGTTCCTATCCGCGCTGAGGAGTCGTATAGAATTCTGTCCTGGGAAATCAATAGGAACAGAAGGGTCAGAACCGCCGGAACCGCGATCTTTAAGGGAAAAGAGGACGTTTGTGTCGCCTACTCCGAGGGGGGATGGATGGTGCCCGGAAATTGGAATTCGGAGAATCGGAAGAAGAGTTAAGATCGAAATTATATTAAAATAGTAGGATAAACTAAAATGGTTAATAAAGGAAATCCCGTCCGAGGAAGAATCAACGCCTATTTTTTCAAAATTATGGAAGGTTATATGCATCGAAAATACGGAAGGACGAAAAGGGAATTATTCGATTCGCTGCCGGACGTCGTAGTCGAATTAGGCCCCGGCGTCGGTCCGAATTTGAGATACTATAAAAAAGGCACGAAACTGATCGCGATCGAGCCGAATCCGCATATGCATCCTTTGCTGAAAAGGAACGCGGAATATTACGGAATAGAATTGGATCTGCGCGGTTCAAAGGCGGAACTCTTGGACCTTCCGGATTCCAGCGCGCAGGCGATCGTGTGCACTTTGGTTTTATGCACCGTAAACGATCCGTTAAAAACGATATCCGAAGTCAAAAGGGTGTTAAAACCGGGAGGAGTATTCGCGTTTATTGAACACGTCGCCGCCGAGGAAAGCAGCGCGCTTGCCTTTCTGCAAAAGAGGGTACATCGGGTCTGGCACTGGTTTTTCGAAGGATGTAACTTAAACAGGGATACGGCGAAAATTCTGGAGGAGGCGGGATTTCGAACTTTGGCTTTGGACAAATATCCGATGAATACCGTCTTTCTGCCGATCGTGCCGCACATTTCGGGAAAGGCGTTTCGATAGCGTTAGGCGAAATTCGTTTCTTTTTCGGCTTGCGAGAACGGCTTTACCGTCCCGGTTCTCGATCAATCCCAAATGAAAAGCCATCGGACCGCTTTGTATCCGAGATAAAACACCCAACCGAGCGGTCCGGGTCGTTCGGTGTTAAGATCGACGTATACGCTCGAATATTGAACCATCATATCCGAGGCCCGTTTGCTTCCTTCCAACCTTTCGATTTCAACGTTGACACGTTCCAATTCCCTTTCTATCGCCAGCATATCCTGAACGTTGACCGCCTTTTCGATCAGGTGCTGATATTTCGTTTTGATTTTTTTAAGACTTTCCAATTTGATCAGATTGTCCCGGTAAGAGTCGGTGATATCCAAGCCGACGACCTCTTCGTTTTCGACGTCGCCGAGCCGTTTTAATTCGGAAAGAAAGGTTTCGAAACTTTCGGATGGAACGCGAACGAGGGCGTTCCTTTTGCTGTTTCGAGTTATGAAACCTTTGTGGCTTTTGATCAGGGATTTGATTTTGTTTCTGGATTCCTCCAAATCGCCGACGTTTAACGTGACGTAGGCGGTATAGGAAATCTTCCGCTCGTTGATCACGTTTGTTTCGTTTTGACCGCCGCTCGACGTCGCTTCGGCCTTTGCAAGGCGCTGCGAGGAGCATTGTATCAAAAACAAAAGGATCAACGGGACGAGACGATAGGATTGAAACATGAGGTATCGATATCCTTTAAAATGGGGAAGTCAATTTCTTTTTCGACCGATGATTATCGAATGATCGGATGCGAATCGAGAATCGATCGGAATCTAAACAAGTCACGATCACTTTGTTTTCTGGATTATACGGAAAGAGGAGAACGAGAAGAGCGGTCTCGAAACCGGAATCGATCGTTTTCGATTTCCGATTTCGAGAAGTGTCGGATGAACGTTAGGCGAGAACCACCATCTCTCCGGAGCATTTCACTTCTCCGGAATCGTCCGCCGCTTCGACGGAAACGGTGATCAATCTTTGTCCGTTCTCTTCCTTTTTGCGTTTGATCTTGCCGGTGCAGGTGAGTTTTTGTCCCGGTTTGGTCATATTCTTAAACGTGACTCCGAACTCGCGGATCTGTTGTTGATCGGCCCACGAAGTGCAGAGTCTTCCCAATTGAGCCATCACGAACATACCGTGCGCGATGGTTCCGTCCAATCCGGTCTTGCGCGCGAAGTCGGGATCGTTGTGGATCGGATTAAAATCTCCGGAAGCGCCCGCATAACGCACCAAATGCGCGTGGGTGATCACGTCGGTTTTGAGGGGAGGAAGTTCGTGTCCCACTTCCACTTTGTCGTAATCTATCTTAGCCATGATCAAGCCTCCGGTTTTCTGATGAAGATCGACATTTCGGCTTCCACAATCGCTTCGCCTTTCGCGTTCTGAATCGTGGTCTTAAAAGTCATCGTATCCATTTTGCCGACCGTTACGTTGATACATTCCCCCTGCGAGGAAACCTTGCCGGGATAAATCGGTTTGAGATACGTATACTTTTCCTTGAGATGGAGAATTCTGGAAGTATCGACTCCCATGTTCTCCATATCCTGCCAAATCTTAGGATAACCCCAAAATTGAATGACCGTAGGATACGTAGGGGGAGCGGGAATATCTTCGTAACCCGCTTTTTTTGCGGCCTCCAGATCGAAATAAATCGGATTGGTCTCTCCGATCGCCTGACAGAATTCGCGGATCTTTCCTTTTTCCACTTCGAATTCGTAACGATCCAGTTTGGTTCCGATCAGGTCTTTGGATATTTCTTTTGCTGACATATAAAGTTCCTGAGAATTGTTTTTGAGAAGGGCTTTCGACCGGATTCAATGATACCAAAGGAGAAGAATCCGGTCGATGACTTTTTTATCAAAAAACAGAACAAACGTTCTGTCTGTTAGGTGGTATGTGACTCAAACCATTTTCTGAGATCGGAAAGAACCTTAGTCCTGTCTTCTAAACGTTCGTTCATGGTTTCGTGAAACAGTTTGTCGTAGATTTTTAAGGATTTGTCCTGGGAACCGACCACGGCGAAAAACGCCTCGCTTCCGGTATAATCCGCGATCGAATCCTCTTTTCCGTGGAAGATATAAATCGGAACCTTGATTTTTCCGGCGTTGCCGAGAATCGGTTCTTCGCTATTCAATAACATATTTCCTAAATAAGCGGAGGCCATTCCGTGGACGAGAGGATCGTTTTTGTAGGCTTCCACCACCCCGCGGTCGTGACTCAGCGCGTTGATATCCAAACCCGTGGGAAGCGTAAGATTGGGAAGCAGATCCGCCATCAACGGGGCGATTCCCTTTTTCACCTTCATCACCAAATCCAAACGAACCCGGATCGGAAGCGCGGAAACGATCAGTGAATTCAGGTTTCCCTGATTGGTTCCTTCCTCCGCATACAACGTCGCGATCGCAGCCCCCATGGAATGGCCGAGCAGGTTGACCTTGGAAACTTTCTCCTTTTCCGAGGCGACGGCGATGAGCTTATCCAAATCGGAAAGAAAATCGGAGAACGAATCCACGACTCCCCGTTTGCCTTCCGAACGTCCGTGACCTCTCGAATCGATCATATACAATGCGGTTCCGGTTCCGGCGAGAGCTTCGACCAAAAACTCGTAACGGCCTCCGTGTTCTCCGATTCCGTGCTGAACCACGAGAACACGATTTCCTTTTCTGCCTTCCTTAGGCTGATAACTTCTGTAGAAAATTTTCGAACCTCCGCTTCCCGCGAAAGTGTCGTCCTGTAGATTGTAAGAATTACTCCATGACATAGCGGACGTGTTATAACGCTGAACCGTCCTTTGGAAAGAGAAAAAAAATTCCTTCGGGAAAAATTCATCGATTGTCGCAAGCGGCGATGCTGATTTTTTGGATCCATGTTTTTCGACGGGAAGCGTTCGAGAGTCGGCAAGATCCTTCTGGTTTCGGTCTTGTTTTTTTTATCCTGCCGATCGGTTTTCGATTCGGGAACGGAAAAAAACAGGATCGATTTCGATCTTACCAGGCTGCTGAAAACCGCGGTCTTTACGTGCACCGGCGATACGGAGCGGGGGATCGAAACCTTTCGAGGACATTGGAAAAAAAATCCCGGCCGTTATTCGGGGTTGGGTTCCGGAGAACGATGGAAGAACGTTCAAACCACCTTGTATGTCGACGAATCGCTTTTCATCAACGAATCGCAGGATTCGTTGTTCGTTCCTTCCGGCGCGGAATGTACGCTGAAGCTGGACGGCGCGTCTTTCGCAGGGGAGAATCGCGTTCTTAGGTTTAACGAGGCCGGGATCTCCGGAGCGGGAACCTTACGGATCTCTTTGAACGGAGCCGAAATTTTCAGTCGAAACTTCGGAGGGTTCAAGGAGGAATGGACCGGTTTTTCGGTTCCGATCGGCGCGCTCGATCCTAAAACGGAGAACTCGCTTACGATCGGATGGAATTCTCCGGGGAGATCCGGGGTTTTTCTCGGTTCTCCGATCATATTCAAAAAAGATAAAACAGAAAAACATAACGTAATTTTGATCGTCGTCGACGCGATGCGTCAGGACTCGCTATCTTCGGGAGGTTCTAGGCTTTTGACCACTCCCGTTTTGGACCGTATATCCGAGGATTCGATCGTTTTTAAGAATACGATCGCGAACGGAAACTGGACCAAACCTTCGATGATCTCCTTTTTCACGTCGGAAATCGCCTCCAATCTCGGATTGGGAAACGCCTGGTTCTACACCTCGGCCGCGCAGAGGAAGATATTCTATTCCAAAAAACCCGAGACGCTGCCCAATTTATTCCGGGAAAACGGCTATTTCACCGAAAGCATCATGAACAACGTCTTTCTATTGGATTATACCTCCGTCGGTGTGGATTTAGGATTTCATAATATTCAGCAGGTGGGAAAGGACACGCTGGATACGGAGGAGCTGGTTTTACGCACGGAGAATTTCCTCCGGGAACATAGGGAAGACCTTTTCTTTTTGCATCTCAACTTGAACACTCCGCACTGGGGGTACCGTCCTCCGGAACGGTATTTGCAATCTTTGGAATATTCCACCGCGCCCGATCTCTGGAAATCCTTGGACGAATATCAGAGAAAATATCTGGGGGAAATCCGTTATACGGACGCGCTTTTGGGCAGGATTTTCGACGAACTGAGAAAGGAGAATCTTTTCGACGATACATGGATCGTGATCACCAGCGATCACGGGGAACTTCTGGAAAAATCCCACTACTATCATCACCATTTCATCACCGAAACCGTTTACGCGCACGGGGAAACGCATTACGAAAAGGAGATACGGGTTCCTTGGATCGTTCATCCTCCGAAACCGGTCCGCGAACGCATTCGAAAAAGGGAATTTACCGGTCAGGTTTCGCTTTTGTCCCTTGCTCCCACCTTACTCGGATTAAACGGGATTCCGTATTCTGCCGAAAAATTGAAAGGAAACGATTATTCCGCGGCGGTTTTCGGCAAAGGCGGTCCAGAGTCCGAATCGGTGATTTATACGGAAGGAAGATTTTCCGAATCGATCCGAACACCGGATTACAAATACGTCCGGAGATATCCAGGTTACGATACCGTTCGAAGAACGAGGGAAGGGATTTCGCACAAGATGCCCGAGGAATTATACGATCTGCGTTCCGATCCGGAAGAAACAAAAAATCTGGTATTCGAAAATTCCGCTTTGCTGAACGAGGCGCGCGGGCTTTTGGCGAAAAATCAACTCTCCAAAAACGAATTCGTTCTCCGGCTTCCCAAGTGCGTTTCGTTATGCGACCGGGAGATCCGCATGTCCGTCAAGGGCGGAATTTACCGTTACGATCTGGACGCCGCCTTCGAAACCGTTCAAGAGGATTCAAAAAATATAATTTTAAAAATTCATAATGTTTCCTCTTCGGAGGACCGCGAGCTCCGCGTCAAAACGGTCGACCCGAACCATTCGTTTCGTCTGCAAATCCTGAAGGACGGAAAAACGGAAATATACCGGGTCGGAAAATGGGGAATCGTCTCCTCCGCGGCCGAGGGGATCTTGGCGACGGAACCGGATTACGTTTCTTTGGGAAGGGCTCCGTATCGTTATTCCTCCTCCGAACTTCCCTTTTTGTATTATCATACCGGCTTTGCGGGCGGGACGGAGACCCCCGAGGAAGCGGCTATGGGAAAAGAAGTCCGTAAGGTTTTGGAAAGCTGGGGTTATATTCATCAGTAATTTCCGTTCGTTCACATCCGTTCTCCTTTCTAAAAAACGAAAACGATTCGATTTCAGGCGAATTCAATAATTTGATTTGACGAATCAAACTATTTAAAATACGATTGTTCCGAGTGAGCAAAGACCTAGTCAGCCAGATTCTCGAGTTTTATCCGAGGATTTTTTTCGCGTGCCATACGAGGCACGTGGAGGATCCGAAAACGAAACGGATTTTGACCGCCAACCAAGCGAGCGTATTGGATCATTTGGACGGGGACGAGCCCGTAAGTTTGTTCGATTTGGCGCTTCATATGGGAGTAACGCCTTCCACGATGTCCATCACCGTTTCACGTCTGGAAACCCTCGGCTATTTGATAAAGGAAAAAAATCCGAAAGACGGAAGGGGAACGCTCATCCGTCTTACGAAAGCGGGAGAGGCGATCAAAAGTAAAAAGTCGGTTTTGGACCCCGCTTTGGTCAAAAAACTTCTCAAACGTCTGAACAAGGAAGAACAGGATCTTGCCGTAAAGGGTTTGGGATTGTTGGCGTTCGCGGCCGAGTTGGAGATGAAGAACAAAAGTCTTTCCAGATCCTGGTCCAGGGGAAAATGAATTTCGAATTTTAAACGTTAAGTTCGACAGAATATTCAATTTTTTAAATAAAATAAAGGGGTAATATGAATATGTTTTACTCGATTTTGATCTACGGTTTCGGTTTTATCGCTGTTGCGGCTCTGACCGTTTACGGAGTGGGGAGTATTCTTCCCGTGGAACATACCTCGTCTTTGGAAAAGTTCTTTCCGGTTCCTCCGAAAACCGTATATGCCCTGATCCGCAACGTAAAGGAATATCCCTCCTGGAGACCGAATCTGAAACAGATCGAGGAAATCTCCTCCGTTTCCTGGAAGGAAACCGATTCACATAAGGAAACGATGACTTATTCGTTCGTGCAGGATCAAAAGGATCGATTGATAGAATCCAAGATCATGGACGAGGATAAACCTTTCGGAGGTTCCTGGACGTTCGAATTGATTCCGGTCGAGGAAGGGGTAAAACTCAGGATCACCGAGAACGGTAAGGTTTTTTCCCCCGTTTTCCGTTTTTTTTCGAAGTACGTTTTCGGTCATACCGCGACGATCCGCGCGTATTTGGGGCACATGGAACGCAGGATTAATGGATCGTAATCGAATATTCAAATTTATTTATATAATTCGTAAGGATCGGGATTGAATTATGGCCGGTTATTCTGGTAAGGCGTTGGGCGATAAACTGGGGATTAAGGAAGGTATGAAGGTTTTTTTTAAGGATCTTCCGGACGAAGTTTCCGCCGAATTAAAGGGGCATCTTTCCGGAGCGGAAATTTCCAAATCCTTAAAGGGAAATTTGGATTATCTTCACGTTTTCGCAAAAGAATCGAAGGAATTGGAGAAACTTTTTCCGAAACTAGTGGAGCGTTTGGGCGATAAGGGAATGATCTGGATTTCCTGGCCGAAAGGTTCCTCCAAGGTCCCGACCGATCTGAATGAAAACGTGGTTCGGGATATCGGACTTAAACTCGGGGTCGTAGACGTAAAGGTCTGCGCGGTTTCGGACGTCTGGTCCGGTTTGAAATTTTATAGAAGAAAAAAGTGATCCTTTTTTAACCGTGGAAAGCCGTTTTGATTCGACGCGGCAGGGATGCGGAGCGCGCGTCAGCGGTCCCCTCGGAGAGGGACCGAAGGCGTCAGCCGAAGCGCGGAGCAAGCCCGGTCCCGCGTAAATCGGAAAGTATATTCGTTTTTTTGAATTCGTTTAACGTTTCCTGGATTTTTTGCGCGGGAGCCGCCCGGGTTTTCCGCTTACGCGTAGTTGGTTTCGTGGGTCAACGCGGGACGTCTGCGTTCCTTGTTGGCCTTCATCGCCTCCAACAGGTTGTCGATCATCTTGGGTTGCGTTTTGAACAGGTCTCCGAGTTCTTTGGGAGCGGCTTTGGCCGCGGCGATCGCCTCTCCGTTCAGCGCTTTTTTCGTTTCGAGAGTGGCGGACGCGGGAACGCGACTTACGCTGTTGATCCTGCTTAACGATTTTTTTCTAAGTTCTTCGAGCGTCGCGCCGAGTTCGGTTAACAATCCGTTTTGTACGGCTTCCGCGGGTTTATACAACGCCCCCTCCAACACGGCTTCGGTGACCGCTGTCGGAAGCATCGTCTGTCTCATTCTCAATATCAAAGACTTGGTCAAAGGAAGTCCGACCAACGGTTCTGCGAATCCGATTCTTCCCTTTCCATCCAGCATAAAACGATAGTCGCAGCAATAAGCGATGATCGCTCCTCCTCCGATCGCGTTTCCTCCCACTTCGGCGACGAGCGGTTTGGGAAACGAAAGGAGGGAGCTGAACATGCTGAAAATTCCCCCCATGATCTCCGCGATCCCGTTTTGGTCCGCGTTTAATATCGCGTCCGGATCCAGTCCCACGCAGAAATCGCCTTCGGGTCCGGTGATGATTCCTCCTCTCACCTCCTGATCGAAGGTGAACTCCTTTAAGATGGAATCCATTTCCCGGATCAAAGGCAAGGTCAAAGTCATAGGACCTTCGGCGACGAGTTTGAGTATGCCGACTTTCGAATCTTTATTCGTGATGATTTCTTTCGCGAGTTTCATGTTTACTCCTCTGTTTTCGTTATCGTTTATTTGTTTTCGATCGATGTGAATCTTTTTTCCAACGTCGAGTTTTGATAGTTTTGGATCAAACTTTTTTTGAAGCGTGACGAATTAATTAGTTTGAAAATTTAACTAAAAAAGAAAGAACGTTCATTCTGTTTTTGTTTCGTTTTGAACATCCATCGGAATCTCTATGATACATTTGGTTCCTAACCCTTCTTCGCTTTGGATTCCTATTTTTCCCTTATGAAGTTCCACGATGACTTTGGCGATGGACATCCCCAAACCGGTGGCTTGTTCGCCGTTGAGTCCCTGACGTTTGGCTCGGGTGAATTGGTCGAAGACGGAGGATTGTAACGCCGCTGGTATTCCGATTCCGTCGTCCTCCACTTCGATCACCGCCTTCTCTCCGTCGACGAACGTGCGTAATACGATCGTTCCCCCTTCCTTCGTGAACTTGAGGGAGTTTGACACGAGATTTTCCAGTACCCTTTGGAATTTCAGAAGTTCGATCCTTACCGGAATCTTGTCTTTCAGCAAATTCGCATATAGTCGGATTCCTTTCTGCGCCGCCTCGGTTTTGTTGTGGTCGATGACGGTGGATACCAGAAAATTCAGATCGCTTTTTTCGGGTTTTAATCTGTAGTTCTCGTTCTCCAATTCGGCGATCTGGAGGAGATCCTGGATGATATGGAGCGCCTTGTGCCCGGCTTTAGACATCATATTCAATAATTCTAAATTATTTTCCCCTTCGACCTGATCCTTGAGAAAGTCGACGAGGCTTATGATTCCGCTGATCGGATTTTTTAGGTCGTGGGCGGCGGCCGATATCAGTCGATTTTTGCTTTTGGTTTCGTTGGCGGCCCGTTTTTCCCGGTCTTTCTGGATCGTGATGTCGCGTGCGATTCCCTCGATCCGATCGGGATTTCCGAATTCGTCCTCCACCACCCAGCACCGATCGTTGATGTTTCTGGTTTCCCGATCCGGACGAACGATCCTATACTGCACTTCGGAATATTTTCCGCCGTCTTCCAACTCCCTGAGCTTCTGATCCGCGATGTGTTTGTCCTCGGGATGGATCATATTTCGCCACAACTCCTTGTCTTTGTAAAAGGCGTCGGCATCCAGCCCGTATATCTTTTTCGCGGCTTGACTCATGTATAAGGTGGTGTAAGTTTTCGCGTCGGCGGACCAGATCACGTCGTCTATCGTGTTCAACATGTTCTCGATCAAATTGTTCTTGCTGCGTATCTCCGCTTCCGCGTGCGATTCCTTGGTTTTGTCGCTTCCTATTCCTAGATATCCTTGGAACTGGTTTTCCTTGTCGACGATCGGATAAATTCTCCATTGGACGAACATCCTTTCACCGCAGACGTTTTTGATCCAGTAGGAATGCGTTTCCGCCTGAAGAGAGTTTCTCACGCTCCGTAAAACGTCCGATACTTTGAGAGCGGCTTCCTCCGGTACAAACCGGATCCACTGCACGGCGTATAACTCCTGTTTGGTTTTTCCGAAGGTTTTACAGCCGGTTTCGTTTATGTAGGTAAGCGTGGTGTCCGGCAGAAATTTACATATCAATAAGGGGAGATGGTCCAACACTTCGGACGATTCGGGTGTGAATACGTTTCCGGTGACGACCTCGTTTCTTGAATACAATGGATGCTTCCTCGAAGAAGATTCTTATCTATTGGACGAAGAAGGTTTCCTTCTTTTTTGTAATCCGTTTACGAATTTATTTTCGATCGGAAAACCTCGAACGCGCAATTAACATAACTGATTCCCGGTTTGTCATACTTGACATGGGAAGGATTCGGACGCGTATAAAATTGCGTTTCCGTTTCCGATCGTTCTTAGATTAGAAAAATTGAATTTCGGCTCGAATCGCCGCGGGATGAGACGGGACGGAAGGCGCGTCGTTAAACGAACCTTCCGTTGGAACGGGTCTTATTTTTTGGTTTTTTTCGAGGACGTTTTTTTGACGGGAGGTTCCTCTTCCTCGGAAGCCCAACCTTCGAACGAACTTTTTTGTCCGTTGGAAGGCGAAGTATCCGTCGGATGAATCAACGAAGCGTTGAGATCGTATTCCGGACGGAACTTGGATTCGATCCATTCGCGGAATCGATCGATGAATCCGAAGATCGAAGGCACCACGACGAGCGTCACCACCGTAGACAGAATCAATCCGCCGATGATCGCGATTCCCATCGCCGTTCTGGATTTCGCCGCTTCTCCCAATCCTAAGGCGATCGGTACGGTTCCCATGATCATCGCGAGGGAAGTCATAAGGATCGGTCTGAGCCTTACGAGTCCCGCTTCATAGATCGCTTCGTCCCTGGATTTTCCCTGTTCCTTCATGGCCTGCATCGCGTAGTCCACGAGAAGAATTGAGTTCTTCGCGACGAGTCCCATCAAAAGAATCAATCCGATCATCGAGAAAAGATTGAGCATTTCGTTGGTCAGCGCCAATGCGAAGAACGCTCCCGATATCGCGGGAGGAATCGCGAAAAGAATCGTCACCGGAGTGATGAAGGATTCGTATAAGGAAGCTAACACCAAATAGATGAACACCAAGGCGAGACCGAACGCGAGTACGATGTTCGCCAAAAGTTCCTTAAAGTCCTCCGATTGTCCCTGGAAGTTGTAACGGATTCCCGGAGGAGGAGGAAGTTCCTTTTTCAGTATTTCCTCGGTGATACGGGTCGCGTCCTGAACCGCTCCACCCGGAGCCAGGTTGGCGTTGATGACGATGGTTCTAGCACGGTCGATCCTGTTGATTCGGGAAGGTCCCGCGGTTTCCTTTCCGGAGCTGATCGCGGAAAGAGGAATGAGTTTGTTGGCGATATTCGGAACCTTGGTTTGTCCGTACGCCTGTCTGAGGTTTCTTTGATCCGGGCGAAGTCTCATCTTCACTTCGTATTCGATTCCCTTATCGTAGAATTTGCTGACCTCGTCTCCCGCGATCTGATAACGCAGTTCCGATCCGGCCACTCCGGGAAGCACACCGACCAACTGCATCTTCATGTTGTCCAAGTGGATCTGGTACTCGGGTTTTCCCGCTCTGTAGTCGGTGTCGATGTCAGCGAGATCGGAAAGGGATTTCAATCGGGCCACGACCTTTTTGGAATAGACTTCCATTTCGGCGAGATTCTCCCCCTTGATCACGAGCTGGAACGGATATTGGACTCCGCCTCCGACCGCGCTGTAATCGGATACCGCGGGTCTTGCGTATTCGAACGGTTTGAGGAGTTCGCGGATCTCGTCCTTAACCTGAGTCGTATTCCGTTTTCGTTTTTTAGAATTTACTAATGCTACGGCGAGAGTCCCCGCGTTCGGTTCCCCTCCGTCCGGTTTTCCGATCGTAACGGCGATCATATCCATCTCCGGGATCTTTTTGAGCACTTCCAAAACCTGATCCGCTACCTGTTTGGTTCCTTGAAGACTGGTTCCGGGAGGAAGATCCAAGGTGACCAAAAATTCCCCCTGATCGTTCGGAGGTAGGAATGTACTTTTCACCAGTTTTAAGGAGAAGATCGAAAGGATAAAAATTCCCAAAGACGCGAGAAGTACCATCCCCGGACGTTTGAGCGCCACCCTCATGATTCTTCCGTATTGTTTTTCCAACCAGGTTTGGAATCGATCGAAAACCTGGATGGCCTTGTTTTTGGGCGCGTGATGATCGATCTTGCCGGCGAAATACGCGGAAAGCATAGGAGCCACGGCGAGACCGTCGAACAGGGAGATCAACATCGCGAAGACCACCGTCAATCCGAACTGTTTGAAGAACTGACCTACGATTCCGGAGAGAAATCCCACGGGAAGGAACACCGCGATCACGGTGAGGGAGGTTCCGATTACGGCTAACGTAACTTCGGTGGTTCCGGTTTCCGCCGCCTCCAAAACCCCTTTTCCCTCCTCGAGTTTACGGAAGATATTTTCGCGGACTACGATCGCGTCGTCCACGAGAAGACCTACCGCTAGGGATAAAGCCAAGAGTGTCATAACGTTGATCGTAAACCCCATGGCCCACATGAGAACGAACGCTCCGAGCATTGAGTTCGGCAACGCGAGACCGGTGATCACCGTGGAACGGAAATTCCCCAGGAAGAAATAAACCGTGACGACGGCGAGAAGGATACCGATCACGATCGCTTCGGTCACGTCCTCGACGTTGTAGCGGATCCATTTCGATCCGTCACGGATCAATCGGATCTTCGGTTTGCCTTCCATTCCCTGGATGCTTTCGTTGAGTTTACCGATTCGTTTGAGAACCTCGTCCGCTACGGCTACGGTGTTTCCTCCGGATTGTTTATAAACGTCGATAAAAAGCGCGGGTTTGGTTTCTTTGGGAGCGGCGGCTTCCGCTTTTTTGCCTTTGAAGAAGTTTCCGATTCTCGTAAAGAGGGAAGGTTGTTCCTCCTCCGCTCCTTCTTTCGTAGCCCAGAGATAACCGATGGTTTCCTCGTCTTGGGTCCCGTCCCGTACGGTTCCGAGTTGTTTGATGAGTACCGCGTTGCCCACTTCTCCGCTGAAGGAGACGATCGTATTTTCGATTTGGGAAAGGGATTCGTAACGACCGAGGGTTCTATAAGAAGTTTCCTTGGATCCGGATTCGTATTTTCCCACCGGAACGTTTAAGCCCGCGGTTTTCAATCGATTGGCGATCACGACCGTAGGCATCTGATAGGAGGCGAGTTTGTTGCGGTCCAATTCGATCTGGATTTCCCGTCTCGTTCCTCCTACGATCTTTACGGAACCCACTCCGGCCACCTGTTCCAATCTCGACTTTATGGTTTCTTTGGCTAAGTCGTAGAGTTCCGCTTGTCCCAATTCGGCGAAAACGGCGAGACGAACGATCGGCTGATCGGCCGGATCGAAACGAACCACTTTCGGTTCTTTGATGCCCGTCGGAAGTTTCGGTTTTACGAGCCCGACCTTATCCCGGAATTGTTGTTCCGCGTATTTGATATCGGTCGCAAGAGTGAATTCTCCGAAAACGATGGAAACCCCTTCCTGATTTCGGGAGGTGATTTTTTTCAAACCCGCGATGGAGGAAAGTTCCTCTTCCATCGGTTTGGAAATTAATTCTTCGATTTCTTCCGGCCCGGCTCCCGGATAAATTGTAGTAACGGATACTACGGGAATGTTTACGTCCGGAAAGAGGTCGACCCCCATTCTTCCTAAGGCCACCCAGCCTGTGAGAAGCATCAGGAGAACGATACTGCAAATGAAAATAGGTCGTTTGATGGAAAGCTGGGCGATGTTCATAGATTACCTCAGTGTATCTACCAGATACGGATTTCGGTCGGAAAAAAGAAATCAATATCAGATTTTGTAAGAAGAAATTTTAGAAATTCTTATTATAGTATGAATTGTTTGAAATTCAAACCAGCGAATGCGTTTGAGTAGAACTCATTGAAAAAATTGGACAAGTGGGACCTTGTGAATGTTGGCAAAGTCGCAAAAAAAAGAGGCGCTTTGGAAAAAACGTTTCTTACGTGCTTTGTCACGTGGGAACGGAACTTTAAGAATCGGAGGAACAGGATTCTTGTGTCGAAAATCGATCGATTGCGGATCCGGTTTTGTCCGTGACGAAACGTGTGGGAACTCCCTCGAAAAACTATAAAAAAAATCGTAAAACCGAGGTTCGGGTTTCGGCCCGATCGATTTTTAGTAAATTCTGCGGATCGCCTGGGAGATTCTTTGAATGTTGTCTTTGGTAAGGTTTGGATAAACCGGAATACAATGGCCTCTTTGAAAGAGCCGTTCTCCGTTCGGGAATTCGGCATTGGAAAGTTCCAAGATATGATGCAACGGTTCTTCTCCGGCTCTTTGGGTTCCGATTTGAAGAGAGCGGAAATAACGTTCCACTTGTTCATACGCGCCCGGGGCGATGATGATAAAACGGTTGAACGTGTCGAGGTTGGGATCTCCGTACCAAGTGGAAACCGAGGTTCCCGAAATCGATTGAAGATAGACCTGCGCGATTTTCCGTTTGCGTTCCAGGATGATTCCGATTTTGGAAAGTTGTTCGATTCCGAGAGCGGCCTGATAATCGATCAGGTTGTAGTCCAGCTTCGCCTGACCTTCCTTTCTTTGATAGGGCTCCTTGCCCGCTTTCATCGCGCGGATTTTTTTGGAAAGAGTCTCCTGATCCGTCACGATCATCGCTCCGTTTCCGGTCGTAATCATCTGATCCACGGAAAGTCCGCAAACTGCGATGTTACCTTGTTTTCCCGGGGTGAAGGTTTCGCTTTGCGCCCCTAAAACTTCGGAAATGTCCTCGATGACGGGAATTCCTCGGAAATCGTATCTTTTGAAATCGACGACGGAGCCGAAGGAATGATCCAGAATGATCGTTTTGATGGAATGGTTTTCCAGCGCGGTCGTTAAACCTTCGGGGCTCATGTGGAAGGAATTTTTGTCCAAGTCGATTACGACCGGCACCGCTTTTAAAAGGAAAATCGCATCGAGCGCGGAAACCGGCGCAAAAGTGGAAAGCGCGATTTTGTCTCCGGGTTGGATGTCCAGCGCTAAAAGGGAGAGATGATATGCGGACGCAAGTTGATTGCTGGATATGACGTGTTTGAATCGGAACGTGGAGCCGAACACTTTTTCAAAACGGGTTGTGACATTCCCCGTGGTGAGATGATCCTCGACCAAACATTCCAAAACGGTTTTGAGATCTTCTCTGGAAAGAGTAGGTTTGTGAAATTCGATCTCGGTTTTTTTCTTGGGATTTTTTTCGAGAATTTCGGTTTCCGTGCTGCTCATATCCAACTTTAGCTCTTATAATTATATTATGTCGCATTCTGGTCCAAAGAAAAATCCCGTAAAGATCTTTTTGGAAGCCTGCAAACGGAGAATCACAGATGGGGGAAAAAGTACAAGAAAAATCTTCTTTGGCAGGGAATTTTGTGGGAACTCCTAGAAAATTTCCCGGAGGTCTGGAAAACGAAGAAAAAGAGGGGACAAATTTCGCCGAACTTGTTTTGTCCGCGGTTCTAAACTTCGATTTCGAAAAAGAAATCGAGTTTAGAATTTCGCGTCGGCGCGAAAGGGTCTCGGTTCAATCCTTCTTAAAAAGTTTTAAGGTTCCGATCCAGATTTCCGGAAGATAAGCGCCGATCAAAATCAAGATCAAACCGCCGACCGTCCATTTGCTGATCAATACGTTCTCCGTAAATCGAGTCAGCCCTACGTTTAGGATACTTACGTACCAGCCGATTGCGATCAGGATAAATCCTACGATATGCGGAATGATATAATTGAAAATATTCATTTTTGAATTCCTTTTCCCGGGAAAGAATGACGCGATTTTACGAGGCAAGCCTTAGGATTCAAGAGGTTTTCGGGTTGATCGGAATTCAGAGTTTCGAAAACGTTTCGCTATGTCTCAAACCGACGACTGGAACGAAGACGACGATGAGGAATTTCCGCTTCCCGTCAAAGAGGCCGGAAAGGCCGAATCCAGATTGTCCGCGTTATTATTCAATCTGCTCAATCATCATTCTCCTTTGAGTTTTTCCAAGATCCGTTCCCTGCTTCCGGATCATTATCAAAACGCGGAGAATCCGGATTCCGATCGGAAAAAACTTTCCAGAGACGTGGAGGAATTGGGCGAGCTGGGCTTTCTGGTCCGCTCCACTCAGGAAGGTTACGTGCTTGATCGCAACGTTTCCAACCGCGAATTGAAATTGGAAAAGGAGGAACTGCAGATTCTTGCCGAAACGATTCTCCGTTCGTATCAGGAATCGCCTTCTCTCGAATTGTATTCCTTGTCGCAGAAGATCTTCGAAGGGAAATTGGACGTTTATCCCGAACTGGAAATGGATCTGAAGACGCAGAAATCCCTCAGTCAGACGGAGGACGAACCTTCGGAGGAGATACTTAAGAAATTGTTGGAATCTTTGAAGACGAAATCCCCCGTTCAGTTTTTATATTACAAAACCTTTCCCGAAGAAACGTATCGCGTCGAAGCCGATCCGATCCGTTTGATCCGGAGAAACTCCGAGGATTATTATCTGCTCGGATACGATCGAAAAAAAAGGGAAAGAAGACGATTCGTGATTCCTAAAATCACCAAACTCGAATCGATCGCGGAGAATTCTCTGTATCAACCTCTGGGACAAAAAAAGGAGATTTCCCGGGATTGGATCCTGCATCCGGCTTTGTTTCAGGTTCACGATCCGATCGAAGTGGAGCTGATCTGCGATCCGGAATTCTCCTATAAGGTGCGCAATTCCATCTCACAAATTCCGTACGAGGAATACGAACGGGATTCTTTCCGATTCACCGTGACCAATCGGGAAGGGTTGTTCCCTCTGTTTCTGGAGGCGCGGGACACGATACGGAAAATCCTCCCGGAATCGGTGGCGTCCGCTTTCCGGAAGGAATTGGAGACTATCGCGGACAATTATCGGAAATTCTCCGGATGAACGATCGGAAATCACTTTTTGAAATCATAATTTTCTAATACGATTGCGATTCCCTGGCAGTCTCCGATGCAAAGCGAGCGATACCGATCCGCGAATACGGGGGCCTAAACCCATCATCTTGGTTTTTTTACTTAGATTTCCTGCATCGATTCGAGAACGGAAAGTCGTCTGATTTCGGAAAGAAGTTTCAGTGTTTCTTTGAATTTCGATTTTCCCAGGGAGTCCGTAAGCTCAGCCTGTGCCTTCTTCCAAAGAAGGATCGATTCCTCCAGTTTGGATTCCCCCCTTTTCGTGAGAAACAAAAGCCGGACGTTTCCCGTTTCCTTTTTTTCGACGCGGATCCATCCGTCCCGTCTGAGAATTTCCAGACTTCTTTGCAGTGTGGTTCTGTCTATGTCGGTGATCCGAGCGAGATCGGTGATGCTGCATTCCTTTTCGTGTGCGATTCCCACGAGGATCGTAAATTGAGTGATCCGTAAGCCGGAAGGTTTCAACACGGAATCATAATACGAGGTGATCAATCGCGTCGTTCTACGCAGGCTCACGTTGAAGCAGGTCATTCCGATATGTTTCAGATCCTGTACCGAGGATTTCACGGCCATTCCCCCATGCTTGCGAGAACCTGAGTGGGCAGGAAGGCCGGTTTTTTGGAGAGGAAGTGGATCCACATTCCGTAGGATTTGACCCTGCATACGACGGCGCCGTCCGATTCACGTTGCAGTTCCTGGATGAAAACGGCCCTGGTCCGTTTGATGAATTCGACTTTGGTCTTTACGATGACGTTGTCCGGATATTTCAGATCGGAAACGTATTCGTATTCGGCCTTATAGACGATGGGTCCGATTCCGCTCTGTTTCATCGCGTCGAGATCGACCCCAGATTCCACGAACGCGCTCATTTTCGCCTCGTCGCAGTAGGAATTGTAGTTCCGATTGTTTACGTGTCCGTTCACGTCGATATCGCTGAAACGAACCGGAATCCTGTGTTTAAATCGGAAATCTTCTTCCATCGTCTTTTCCCCCGTTTCGTTTTATTATAGTGTATATACACTATATGAAGTCAAGAAAAATCCGACTTAGAAAACGAAGTCCAAGCCGGAATAAATTATGTCCTACCATTCTCCCGTGTTAGGCATGGAAACCCAGGGTTCCTCGGGGGCGAGCGCGTGCCCTTTTTGCAGAAGTTCGACGGAGATATTGTCCGGAGAGCGGATGAACGCCATTCTTCCGTCTCGGGGAGGCCGGTTGATTACGATTCCGCGTTCGGCGATACGCGCGCAGGTTTCGTAGATGTTGTCCACTTCGTATGCGACGTGGCCGAAGTTTCTTCCGAAAGTATACGGCTCCTGTTGTCCCCAGTTGTATGTGAGTTCCAGTTCGGGCGCGTCCGGTTCTCCCGTGGATAAGAAGACGAGCGTATATTTTCCTTCCGGATGTTCCTTTTTTCGGGCCACTACGAGGCCGAGCGTGATGCAAAAAAAATCGAGCGCTTTTTCGAGATCCAGAACGCGGATCATTGTGTGCAGATATTTCATGGGTTCTCCGGTTACAAGAATCTGACGAATTCGAGTTTGCACAATTCGTAAAAAATGGAATACCCGCTTCTCCGCTTTGGATGATTTTGCCGTTTTATGGGGATTTGTGGGAACTCTCACACAAAGGAAGGGCATTCCGGATAAGGTTGGGTTTATAATTATGTCGCTTTGGGGCTTTGGATCGCGGGTCAAAATTGATTTTTTAGGAAAAGTTTCGTGGGAACTCCTCCAGATTCATAAATATTTACGAAAAAATCTTTTCCGACCTTTATCCAATACGTTCAAGTTTTATTTCTTTCGAAGATTTTATTATCCGTTTGGGCTTTTTCCGTACGAT
>NZ_NPEF01000003.1 GCF_002811955.1 Leptospira ellisii | reverse complement strand
TTTTGTTTGAGTTCCTGTAAAAGATCCCGTTCTTCCTTTTCTTCCCGGAGAAGCGCTTCCAGTTCCAGGATCAGGTTCAGACTTTCCGGATCTATGTTCGCTTCTTTTTGGATTTTGCCGAGAGAGTTTAAGAAGGAGGAAAGAACCTCTCTTTCCTCCTTCGAGTCCGGCTTCCCCGTTTTGTGGAAGGTTTCGAGAAGTTTTCCCGTGGCTTCCGGACCGAGATGCCGGTAGACTTCGGGGGGAAGGTGTTCTCCGAGGATACGGAGGAGACTCCCCGCCCGATTCTGTCTGGAAGACAGGTTGTTCATCAGCCGGCTTCCTCTTCAGAGAGCCATGTGCGCAGCAGCTGAGCGACTTCCTCCGGTTTTTCCCGGGCGAGGTTGATCGCGTTTTCGAGAAGTTCTCTTCTGTATTTTTCGTCGAGGGAAAGTTCCACTTCCGCTCCGCCTTCGTCCATGACCCGAAGAGCCGCTTCCCGCATCATCTGTTGTTGAGCCGCGAGTTCCTCTTCTCTGAGTCTTCTTCTTCTTGCGATTTCCTTTTTGATCGCTCTGTAAACCAGGATGCTGATGATCAAGAGGAGAACGATGACCAGCGACGCGATGATCGCCTTGGTGCTTTGTTTCGGGAATCCCGACGCGGCAGCGGCGGTGTTAAACGACTTCCCCGAAGCGAGAAAAGAGGAGATTCTGATCCAGATCCACGATTTGGATCTTTCCAGCGAATACGAAAAGAACCGTTTGGAACGTTTTCTCAAGTTTAAGCTGGAAGCGATCGCCTTGGAGGAAAAAAGCCTTCCGATCCGGAACCCGAAAGGCAAAAAAGCGGCCGATCTTTTGGGTCGTCTGCAGCCCGGAGAATCCCAAAAAATCTTCGATCGGATCCGCGAGAAGCGCCCTCATTTTGCCGAAAATATAATGGAACACTTCTTTCGGATGGAAGATCTGTTATTCTTGGAACGGGAACCTCTCAATCGTTTCTTTTCCTCCTTCCATCCGATCGTTTTGGCCTGCGCCTTAAAGGGAACAGAGACGGAAATTCAGATTCGGATTTTGGAAAAACTGGATCCGTCTCTCGGTTCTTCGGTCCGTTTGGAATCGGATTCCATGGGACCGATCAGCTTGGCCGAAATGGAAACGGCTCAGAACGGAATTCTGGAAAGACTCCGGGACGAAATCGAGGAAGGAAGTATCAAATTTTGGAGAACTACGTAATCCATGGCAAAACTCGTCTTCAAACCGATTCAAATCGCGGACATCAAGGATCAGGTCGAATTAGCGATCCCCGATAAGTATAAAAAATTCCACAGAGACGAGGACGCGGAAGAGTTCGAAGTAGATCAGGAAGGGAACATCATCGAGCAGTATCAAGGTCCTTCCATCGAAGAGATCGAGGCGGAATTAAGCCGTTATCGGGAAGAGAACGAAGAACAAGTCCGCAAACTTCTGGAGGAAGCCAGAAGAAAGTCGGAAGAGATCGAGGAAGAAGGACGCAAACGCGCCTTTCAGATGATCCAGGATTCCAAGGAAAAGGTAAAACTCGAAGAGGATACGGGTAAGGCGAAGGCGGAACAGATCCTCGACCGCGCCAAAATGGAAGTGGAGCGGATGATCAAAGAGGCCGAAATGAAGGTCGCGGAGATCGAACACGAAGCTTACTTAAAAGGATACGACGCGGGTCGAGAAGTCGGCTTCAAAAAAGGACAGGGAGAAGTAAGACGTCTCATCGACCGTCTCGGAACCATCGTCGGTAAAGCGATCGACATTCGGGAGGAAATCATACAAGCCTCCGAAAAACAGATGGTGGAGATGATTCTCATCATCGCGCGCAAGGTGATCAAGGACGAAATCATCGAAAGAAAGGAGATCGTCCTAAACAATATTAGAGAAGCTTTAAAAAGAATCAAGGACCGCGACCGCGTCGATATTCGAGTCAACTTCGCGGATCTCGAACTTACGACGGCACACAAAGACGAACTCATCAAACTTATGGAATCCCTGCGTAAGGTCAATATCTACGAGGATTCGCGCGTGGATCGGGGCGGCGTCATCATAGAAACCGACGTGGGTGCGATCGACGCGAGAATTTCCACGCAGCTCAAGGAAATCGAGGAAGCGATCCGGAATGCGGAGCCGATCTGAAAAAAGCGGGAGTTCCCACACGGATCGCGGACGCCAGCGCTCGATCCGAAATTCGTTTTCGAATCAAGACATTCTTCTCCCTTCTTATCGATCTCCCGGGAATTCCGGGAGGTCCTTTCTTTTTTTAGAACAGAAAGTCCGAGATTGCCGGAATTCCGACCGATCCCCCGTAAACAAAAGAGCGCCCCGCCCTGGTTGGGTGGTGGAGGTGGGTCGGCGGGAAAAATCGACGGACATTTTCGTAGCACGGATTTCTCCGTTTGGCAAGCCCGTTTCCTTCCTTTCGTGCTCGTAGGAGTTCCCACACAACTCCGAACGATTTTCCGTAATCACTCGTATCCCATTAGCACGATTCTTAAATGCGCTCGCTGTATCGAATTTCGTTTTTCCTCTTTTAGCGACATAATTCTTTTATTTTCCCATAGATACTTGACTTCCTCGCAAACCCTGGGATACAAAGGGATAATTCCGAGTCTTCCATGATCGAAAAGAAATTTCACGAGAAAGTGGACGTGATGTCCAAATACTTCCTGATCATGGATCGCACCGAAACGATCCGCAAGTCCGGCAAGGTCATCCGCGTTTCGGGCAACGTCATCTATTCCGAAGGACCGCCCGATTCCAAAATCGGAGAACTGATGGACGTCCAAAAAAGCGGAAAGGAAGGATATCTTCAGTGTGAAATCGTGGGCTTCGAAGGCCACGTCTACACCCTCATGCCCCTCGGTCCGGTGGAAGGAATTTATCCCGAAGCCTTCGTGTTCTCCTCCGGAAGAAAGCTCTCGATTCCAGTAGGCAAAGAACTTTTAGGAAGGGTCCTAAACGGCGTAGGAAGACCGATCGACAAAAAAGGTCATATCATCACGAAAGAAGAGCGCGGTCCGGACAACGACGTTCCCAACCCTCTCGATCGCCCGATCATTCGGGACGTTCTTACGACCGGGGTACGCGCGATCGACGGAATCCTCACCATAGGTCGGGGACAACGTGTGGGAATTTTTTCCGGCTCCGGCGTCGGTAAATCCAGCCTCTTGGGAATGATCGCGCGTTATACAGACGCGGACGTAAACGTGATCGCACTCGTGGGAGAACGCGGACGGGAAGTGAACGAATTCATAGAGCTCGATTTGGGAAAGGAAGGTCTTCAGAAATCGATCGTTCTGGCTGCAACCTCCGATTCGCCGAAAATGGAACAGGTAAACTGCGCCCTCCTCGCGACCGCGATCGCGGAATACTTCCGAGACCAAGGCAAACACGTAAACCTGATGATGGATTCCCTGACACGATTCGCGCAGGCCAATCGTGAAATTTCGGCGTCCAATCACGAACCTCCGATCACAAGAGGATTCAGCTCCTCCGTATTCTCCAAACTCGCCAAACTCGTGGAACGTTCCGGAACGTCGAAAACGGGCGGAACGATCACCGGATTTTACACCGTACTTACCGAAGCCGACGAAATGGAAGATCCGATCGCGGATGCGGTTCGAGGCTACATCGACGGACATATCATCTTAAGCAGAAAACTCGCGGAACGAAATCACTACCCCGCCATCGACGTGCCCGCCTCTCTTTCCAGGGTTATGGTTCGAATCGCCTCCGAGGACCAGAATCTAAGGGCGGGAATGATCCGCGAACTCATCAGCGCATACAATTCCGCGGAGGAATTGATTCGTCTGAACGCGTATGTCTCCGGTTCGGATGCGCGTGTGGATCTTGCGATCCGCAAAAAGGATAGGATCGACCGTTTTCTCAAACAAAGAATTCAGGAACGTAGCGCCTTCTCCCAAGCGGTGAAAGGACTCAAAGAAGTTCTGGAAGACGAACAGGAAGAAGAGGAATTTTAACCCTTGAAACGGTTTCACTTTAACCTAGAGCCCGTTTTGAATCTTCGTAAAAAGACCGAGGACGAAAAACTCAAGGCCTTTTCGATCGTGGCCGGAGAGATCAACCAGATCCGGAATTCCATTTCGGAAAACGAAAAACGGATCGAAATCCTTACGGGAGAATCCTATTCCCTTCACGGCGCTTCCTTACGCGATTATCAACTGCACCAGGGTTATATCCGCTCTCTGCTCACTCGGAACGAAAACCTGGAACAGGACATCGAAAATCGAAAACCGGAACTCGACTCCAAACGCGCGGAATTGATTCTGGCGCAGAAAGATCGCAAGATTTTGGAGATTCTCAAAGAGAATCAATACAAAGAATACAGAAAGTTATATTTCAAAAAAGAGAAGTTCGAACTCGAAGAACACTACAACCAACTGAAATCCATCCAAAGGAGACAATCCGATGAATCCTCTCAATCTCAACCGCCTCCGAGAGTCTTTACATACGATACGGGATCGGGCGTTGAAAACGCAAACGACGACTCCGGAGCCTCCGAACTCAAAAAACTTTACGACCGATTCAAAAAGTGAATCCTTGTTTCGTAAACTTTTAGGGGAAGTCGTTTCGAATTCTTCCGCCGAAACGGATTCCATGCTCACCCTCCGTAGAAAAATAGCCGATTTTCAGGAAAAGGCGGAAGAACTGGAGAATAAAATCAACAGGAATCGGATCGACCTAAAGGTTTAATATGGCATCGTTAAGCGACAAAGCAAGAGCGATCTATCTCGTTCTTTTAATTCTATTCCTATTGGCCATCGGCTTTTTCGTTTTTGATTACTTTCAGATCATCAACGCGTCCGAAATTTTTCCGTTTCTTAGGAAGGAACCCGCGCTCGTAAATCAGGACAACGAGTCGCCGACCGAACTGCAGAAATTGGAATTCGCGAAAGCTCAGGAACGTTTCGCGGAGGAATTGGACGAACTCGAAAAACGTAAGGCGGAACTATTGACGGAAAAAGGACGTCTCGAAGCCGAAATGGAGAAACTCGAAGAGATGCGGAAAGGTCTCATCACCAAGGAAAAGGAGATGAAATCCTCGGAGGCGGAAAAGAACAGCCGTCAGAAACTCGTCAAAGTTCTCGCGGACAAAGTCGGAAACATGCCCCCGGAATCCGCGGTGGGAATGCTCGTCAACTGGCCGGACGGGGATATCATAGACGTCTTTATACAGATGGACAAGGACGCCGAGGACGACGGAAGACCGACGATCACCACGTATCTGTTGACCCTTTTTCCGGCGGATCGCAGGGCGATGATCACCAACAAATGGCTGAGCCGTTCCGGAGGGATCAAAACCCCGGATATTCCCGACGACGCGGTGGAAGCCAACCCTTAAAGCGAGGAACTATACATTATGAATTTAGAATATAAAAACGCGTTCATTTTTCTTTTGGCGACTTTGACGGCCTTCTCCTACGCGACCGCGAAAAAAAAGACCGCTGGGCCGCCTCCGAAAGTGAGCGGCTACGACCTCGTTTCCAACCCCTCTGCCGCCGTGGGGAAGACGATTCAAATCGCCGGAACCGGTTCGGAAAGTTTATATAAGGGAAATTCGATCCGTTTCGTGGTTTATTTTTCGGGAAAACCGGTTGCGTTGGATTCCGATTCCGTTTCCCTGATTTCCAACGTTCAAGTGGGAAGTTACGTTTCCGTCTGCGGGTTTTATCTTAAGGACCGCGAACTCAAAGCGAACGGGGTTCCGACCAACATGCCGTTTATTTTGGTGGATACGCCCGACTGCAGATAGAGCGGTTCCTTTTTCTCAAAAGGACGTTCCCGGAATTCTGCGGCTCTCCGCGGTTTTCCGCAATGGGAGAACTAAGGGTTTCGATTTTCAAAATCCTTCCTTTCGATTCCGAAGACCCATACTTTTCCCAGTTCGGAGTTCGGTTCTTCGGATAAGAATTTCATTCCGCATTTTTTCAAAACGTTATTCGACGCGTTTTGTTCAGCCAAAGTGGTGGCCTTTACTCGAAGTACGTTCGGCTGACCGAACGCGAATTCGATCAAACGGCCGGCCGCAAGCGTAGCATAACCTCGATTCCAAAACTCGGTCGCGATTTCATAACCGATTTCCACCGAATCGGCGGAATCCGGAGCCCCCGTATAACCGCCGTTTCCAACCAGCCGTTTTGCCGCTTCGTCTATAAAAAAATAACCGCCCCAAATATCCGCTTCTACCGATCCGTCCGTTTTTGAATCCCGGTCCGAAATGTGAAACGCCTCCGGAAATGTCGGCCAAGATTCGGGAATATCCAAATTCAAATAAAGACCGAGTTGATCCTTGCCTTCTAAAAGTTTCAACTTGTGGATTTTAAGCACGGGCATCAGCGTTAGATTCATTCGTTTATCTCGGTTCTTATTTTTTTGGAATTATCGCGTAACGGGATTTCGGGTTATAAGGTTCTATCCGGATTCATTTACATTCGCGGATCGGCTTTGAACGGAATGAATGAATTTTCCGATGAATGAGCATATAAGAATATTACGATTTTTTACCGGACAATACGATCGTTTCCAAATCCCGAAGCGCTCCCTCCAGATCGTCGTTTACGATCTGATAGTCGAACTCCCCCCGGCGGCTCAGTTCCAATTTGCCGTTTCGAATCCGCTTCAAAATGTTTTCCTCGGAATCGGTTCCCCTTCCTCGAAGACGCCGCTCCCATTCCTCCTCGTTCGGAGGGAGGATAAAAATGGTCACGACTCGGCCCGGAAGTTTATCGCGCACGATCCCCGCCCCTTGCACGTCGATGTCCATGATCACGGAAGAGCCCTTGGCGAACGCGTCTTCGACGAACTTGGACGGAGTTCCGTAGTATTGGTCGTGAACCACCGCCCATTCCAAAAACGCGGATTCGGAGATGCCTTTTTCGAATTCCTCTTTGGTAAGGAAATGATACGTTACGCCTTCTTGGTCCCCCGGACGGGGTGGACGCGTGGTGCACGAAACCGAAAAGAGAATTTCAGGATGTTTGTCCCTTAACTTTTGGATTAGGGTCGACTTTCCTCCGCCTGCGACGGAAGAAAGCACGAACAACTTGGGAAAATTCAGTCTACGTCTTCCTCTTCGGTCGCGATGGAATTGTCGCTAGCCTCGATTCTTCTCGTTAACGATTCCACCCTAAGATTGGAAAGAATCAGATGATTACTGTCCGTCACGATGATCGAACGGGTTTTTTTTCCCTGAGTCGCGTCGATCAGACTGTTGTTGCTTTTGGCTTCGTTCCGAATCCGTTTCGCGGAAGCCGAATCCGAATGAATGATACTGACCACTTTCGAAACTAGAACGATATTCCCGAATCCTACGTTCAATACGCTAAACTGGGACATCAGAACCTCCTATTTCTGTCCAACCTGAATCTTTCGATGATATCCACTTCGCCGAGGGCGAGGTCCAAGACCTCTGAAATTTCCTCATGAGAATACTTTCGTTTCAATAGGAAAACAACTTTCTCGATTTTCGAAGCGTCTTCTCCGATTTCGAGCAGGACCGATTCCGCCGAAATCTTCGCGGAGTCGGATCGTTGCGGTTCGTATCCGGTCAAATTATCGTTTAAAATTCTTCCGAAATCCGCTTCCTTTGGCGAACGATTGTCCGTAAAACGAGGAATTCCCGCTAACGTGGATTCACCCGTTTCTTCCGACGCGAACGGATCCTCGTCCAAGGATATATCCAAAGTGGAATTTCTCGTGCCGGGAAAATAATCGTTTCTATCGGTTTCTTCCGCAATCGTTTTGATTTCTTGGATACCGAAAAATTTTCTCACACCCTTTCCGATCGTTTCCAATACGAGATTGGAAGTGGAACCGGAAGTCGTCCGCTCCGCGGAATCGGTCTTCGGTCTTTGCGCGGAAGCGGCGGCCCGTGGTTGATCCGACGCGGAATCCGTTTTTCGTTTTTGGGAAACTTCGGACGAAAGAGCCGGAAATGTGGAATGGTCCCGTCTCAAACGGGCAGGATCCCCGTTTTTGGAAACGTAAACGTCCCGTCCCTCTTCTTCTTGATTCAGCTCCAGATTCTCTTTGTAAATATGCCCGATCCCTTGTTGAATCGTACCCGGAATCTTGGCCCCCGAAACAATCGATTTCGTCCGCAAAGTCTCTTCCGAAACGGAATCCCGCCCCGAAAACGGAACTCCGGAACGGGATGTCTCTTCCGAATCCGCTCCGGATCCGATCCTGATTTTGGATAGGATTTCCGACCCGGCGGCTTGTTCGATTCTTCGAACCAATTCCTCGGCTTTCAGAGTCATCTCCTTGAACGTGAGAATTCTCGAACCGATCAGATCCACCTGACGCAGGGACTCTGTTTCCAACTCGTCCACGAAATCCCTGATTTCTTCGTTGATCTTCTTCAGCATATGGGTACGAATTCTTTCGGTTACTTTGGAGGTGATCGTATAATAAAGCACCACCGATATCACCGCGTTGATCGCGAAAACTGCAAATAGTTCCATCTGTTTTCCTCGGTTCCGTCTCCAACAACATCCCTTCGGAAAATGGATTATGCGAAAATTTCGAATTTACCTCTGTGGGACATGTCGCTCGCAGACTTTCTGCCTTGCGGAGAATACGTCACCAATTCCGCTTCCTTGGGAATTTCACCCGAGGCGGGTTTGTAGGTTTTGAGCTGGTCCCGGATTCTGTCTATTTTTTCGTTCCGAGCGGATGCCATCCGTTCTCTGGATTCGGGAGAAAGGGAAAAAACGTCCGTATAAAGTTCGACGGCGTATTTCCGGGTATCGTTGTATTCTTTGACGACTCTTGCGGTTTCGGAAATCAAATGCGGCATGGTGAAAGGATGTTCCACCTGCTGTCTTCGGATCATGTCCGGAGCCTGACCGTAACCTAAGAGAGTGTCGCTCAACCTCATTCTACGGTTTAATTACCACGATTTCGTTTTTTTCTCCAGTCTTTTTTCTCCGGTTCGGGATCTTCGTAGGGAACCTGACGGATCATCCCGTTTTCTTCCAGGAAGGTTTTGGTTTTGATTTCGTTTCTGGTCTTGAAGTCGGAGTTGCGGATCCTCATCGTGACCCCGCCGTAGAGGACCTTCTCCACGCTGATTTTACCGTGGGAGGACTTTTCCTCCATATAGTTCTTCAGGTTTTCGATTTCGGTTTCGAATTCCTTGATCCTGGATTCGAGTTTGTCCACCGCCTTCTGCATCTTCACCATCTGATTTTGATGATCTTCCGTAAACGAAGCGGGATCGGATTCCTTTCTGGCCTGAAGCGTTTTTAAACTTTTGAATACCTGCTCGTGTTTGGCCTGACTTTCGTGCATCTTCGACTCGTAGTCGGCGATCTGTTTGAGAACCTTGGGATCGATTCCGACCACCAATTCCGTCGCGGGGTTTGCGGGAGAACCGATCGTTCTCGCGCCGATCAATTCGGAGGCGCGTACCGTTCCGCCTACGATCTGTCCGCGTTTGCCGTTACAAAGGATCTTTCCGCCCGCGCTCACGAAGGAATGAAGAATTCCCTCCTGAACCAAGACGTCCCGTTCCGTGATCACGGTCGCGCTCTGGATGAACTTCGCGATCACGTTTCCGCCCGTGGATTCGATGTGCGCCTCTTCCCTTCCGGAAATTCCCTGGCGAATGATGATATCTCCGTCGGCTTCCACGCGCGCCTTTTGGACCGTGCCGTAGATTTCAATGTTGCCGGCCGCCTTGACGGAATAGTTGTCCTCCACGTTACCCGTAATCACGATCGAACCGAGAAAGGTGACGTTTCCGGTTTTGATTCCCACGTCCCCGTTTACGCGGTAGACGGTTTCCACGGAAAGTCTTCCGGTCGCGTAGAGAACCTGTCCGTTCACTTCCGCGGTAAGTTTGCTTCTGTCCTCCGAAAGAATGGTGCCCTTACCTTGTTTGAGATCCGTGTCGATCCCGTCCTTTGCGGGAAGAAGTTCGTTAAAAAGGGTGCGGCCGTATTTCCCCTTTTCCGCAGGAATTTTTTCCGCAAGAAGTTGACCGACGACCACGTTTTCGATGAGATCCAGATCCTTGAAATCCACGCGACCGCTTTCGTCCTCTTTGAAGGAGACGTTTTTGCTCGTTCGGACGTGATAGATGATCTGCGCGTTTTTTCCGTTGATCGGGAAATCTCCTTCCGCGGCGAGGAACGGTTGATTGAAAAATTCCTCTTCCAGTTTTTTCTGGATCTCTTCCTCTTTAAAACCGTATTTGACTCCGGCGTTTTTAAGATGATTGACCACGTCCTTGACGTCCAAATCCCTTCCGCCAGGTCTCGGAGGAAGAATGGTGACCTTGGCTTTCATCTTATCCGGAGTGATGTCGAGGATCATCTTGGCTTCCATTCCCTGTCTCGGCTTCTGTTCCGAGATCAGAATCGGTTCGCCTTTCTGATCCTTCACGGTTTTGCGAATCAGTTTTTCGTCGTCGACGGAGACGCCGCGCAGGGAGAGTTTTTTGGAAACCTCGTCGAATTCCACGACGCGACCGTCGCCTAACGGAGGAAATACGGTGAGATACGTGCCGTTGCGGAATATCTGAACCAGAACCCTTCCGTCCTTGTCCTTGGGTTGGATGAATTCCTTCAAATCCTTGGATACGAGTTTGCCGGAACCTCCGGTCAATTTCTGATCCAGTTCCGCGAGTTCGTCCAAAAAGTTGTCTTCCGGAAGGATACTTACGCGGATATGCCAGGGTTCGTGACCGAAGAGTTTCTTCTTACCCCGTTTGAGAACCACGTAGTCGAGTTCGTGGACCTGCTTTTTGAGATGTTTTGCCGCAAGACGAAGCGAGTTTTCGAGGGTGTCCCCGTACACTTCGACCTGTTCCTTTTGGATTCGATCCAATTCCCGGACCTGATCTTCTAAAAACGGTTTGAGGGAGCCCATATGGTTTTCCTAAAACGTAGGATTTATTTGCGGGTGATTACGGATTTCACCTTGCCCAGTTTGCTTCTGAGTCTCGAAACCGCCCTGGTATGAAGCTGGGAAATCCTGGATTCGGTGACTTCCAAAACCTCTCCGATTTCCTTTAACGTTAGATCTTCATAATAATATAATACGATGACTTTCTTTTCCTTTTCGGGGAGGGTTTTGATCGCTTCCACGATCACGTTTTTGATCTCTTCCTTTTCGATGATCGTGTCCGGATTCATGTTCATCGGAGATTCGAGCGTTTCCATAAAGGAAACCTCGTCGTTTTCGTCTCCGAGAAACCAGATATCGTTGAGGGAGACGAGGGACGTTCCGCTGATTTTCGTGAGAAGGGAATTGTATTCCTCCATGGAGATTCCGAGTTCTTTCGCGATCGCCTCGTCGTCCACCTGTTGGCCTTCCTTATTCTCCAACATACCGATGATCTGTTCGAGTTGTTTCGCCTTTTGACGGATCGATCGAGGAATCCAATCGATGGAGCGGAGTTCGTCGAAAATACTTCCCCGAATCCGGGTCATCGCATAGGTTTTGAATTTGATCAGACGATCCGGATCGAATTTTTCGATCGCATCCAACAAACCGAACACTCCGTAGGAGACCAGATCGTCGAATTCCACGTTCTGCGGCATCCCGATCGCGATCCTTCCGGCGACGTGTTTGACTAAGGGGGAATATTTTTCTACGAGATACGAACGGATGTCCTGGTCTTTGTTGTCCCGATAGGATTTCCAAAGTTCCGTCTCATCCTGCTGGTTATATTTCTCATACTTTTTGGACATAAGCTCGGATCTGGAAAAACCATGACCTTCATTCTAAAGTGTCGAGTTTCTCAGAAAATTGCAATAGCATTTTTTGGGGCAAAAACGGGGAAATCAAGCAGTTTTTTGTCTCATTAGGTTATAAGCCCTTCCCGAAGCGTTCGGAAAAGAATTTCCTATTTTTCTCCCATATCGTCCCGAGCCAACATCGTACGGATGGCCTCGGCCATGAGTTTCGGCTCGTTTTTGATCGCGATATTTTCGACCATGATATGATCTCCGAAGTTTCCGCTTTTCTGACGTTTCGGGGTCGCGGAAGCAAAGACTTCGGATGAAGAAGGGCCCTCTCCCGCTTCGGAAGATTCGTACGTATCGGAAGGTTGTTGGGAATAATCCCTCATCCCCGCTCCGGCAAAACCGCCTTCCCCGGAAGTGGACGCGGCGAATTCTCCGCCCAAATTAGAGATAAAATCCAAAAATTCGGGAACCTTGGTTTCCAAAAACGCGTGTACGCCGAAGCCGAAAACCGCGAACGCAAGCGTGGATAAAACGGAAACCAGAAGGACGTGGCTCCACTGATTTCCCGTAAGGAAACCGCATACGGCGCTCACGATCAAAGCGATCAAAGCGAAAACTCCTATGAACAAGATCTGGAGGTTCAAAGGTTATTCTTCGTCGCCCTTCTCGAGCTCTTTCTCGCGGACGTCCATAAAGTTGAAGAACTTCTTAAAGAATCCGCTGATTCCGGCGTCTTCGAGCGGTTCCATCTCCTGATTCAAAAGCGCATAGGTAATTCTGTTCAGACAAGCCGCCGCCTTACTTTTCGGGGAATTGATGATGTAGGGTTTTTGTTCCCGGATGCTTTTTTCCACCTCTTCGTCCTGAAAGATGAATCCTAAATTGTCCACCTTCACTTCCAAAAACTGACCGCTGATATCGATGACACGATCGGCCACCTTCTTTCCTTCGATCGCGCTCCTTACTCGGTTGACGACCATCTTCAGGTTCTTATCCCTGCTTTGGGAGACGATGGCTTTGATCAACCCGTAGGAATCGGTGATCGCCGTCGGCTCGGGGGTAGTGATCACGATCACGTCGTCCGCAGGAAGCGTAAGACCGATCACGTTGGAGCTGATTCCCGCGCCGGTATCGATGATCATAACGTCGTAATTGTCCAGATCGGCGAAACCCTTGATGAGGGAATTCCTCTGCGTATCGTTTAGGTTGGCCAACTGGGAATACCCGGAGGCTCCCGCGATGATGTCCACACCTTCGGGAGTTTGTATGATGATATCTTTGAGACTTTTGTGCCCTTTAACGACGTGATAGAGGTTGTATTTGGGGATGATCCCCAGGATTACGTTTACGTTCGCAAGACCTAAGTCCCCGTCGAACACGAGTACTTTTTGACCGGCCCGGGCCATGGAAATGGCGAGGTTGACGGAGATGGTGCTTTTGCCTACTCCTCCCTTTCCGGACGCGATCGCGATGATCTTGGTCGTCGGCTTTCTGGATGACAGAACTTTAAGACTCGTATTTCCCTCGGTGAGTTTGCGTAAATGAGTCGCCTGGTCCATTCTTTACCTCTTCGAAACTCGCGGATCAGGCACCGGCAACGGTGAACACTTCTCCTCTGAGTTCTGCAATTTTCTCGGGAATTACCACACACTCCGCCAAAAGATTCTTTTCCGCGGGAAGGATATCGAAAGGAACCTCCTGCCCCACGCTGTAGTATGTGAAACTCTTAGAGTATGTATCGGCCAGTTCCAGAAAACCACCTAAAAAATCCGCTTCGTCCAATTTGGTCAAAAGGATTCTCCGGTAATTCAGAGACTCATAGGCTTTTAATACCGTATTGGTATGATGGTAGGAGGAAGTGGCGGAAAGGACAAGAAGATTTTCCACCGCGTCTTTTTCTCCGAAACAGGAAAGATACGAATTCATCTTTTCGAGCTGCTCCAGATTGCGGTGACTGTAACCGGCCGTATCGATGAGGATCAATTCCGAACCGTCCCGAGCCAGGGTCTCCTTGAATTTTTTTATGTCTTTAACCGGATAAAACGGCATTCCCATCGTATCCGCGTAACGTTTGAGCTGCTCGATGGCGGCGATACGATAATTGTCCGTAGTATAAAGCGACACGGATCTTCCCATATGAAGAAAATACTTGGCCGCAAGTTTGGCGACGCTCGTCGTTTTTCCGGAGCCGGTCGGACCGACGAGAAAGACCACCTTTCTCTGATTTTTCCCGGTTCCGCGGAACAGATCCGGATCCACGCTCACCCGTTCCTTTAAAACCTCGATCGCACGTTCTCCTACGGTGTGATTTCTACCCTGATCGATCGGAGATAGCCGTTCCTCGATCTTGGAAAGGAGCTCCTCCACATACGGTGGACTCATCCCTTCCCGAAGAAATTTTTCGCCGAGTCTTGTTAAGGGAGAATCCTTTCTTCCCCTCGCAACCGGATCCTTTTGCGTTCGATGAGTTTTGTCAAAAAGTTCTTTCTCGAAGGAAATCCCCACGCGTTCCGGCTCGGTCGTGATATCCTGAATTTCCCAGGAATCCTCTTCCGAAACCGGAGCCGGATTCTCCCGTTCCTCCAGAGTACGGGAAAGGGGTTTGAGGGTTTGAAGGGTCTTTTTGCGTTCCGGGGCCGCGTAGGATTTCTGTTTGAGAAGATCCTTTAGGTCCTGCAGTTTCCGTTCTATCTTTTCGCGAGAGGCCTGTTTTTCAGGGATCCCGATCTGGATCTCGATCATCTTTTTCGCAAGAAGACCAGTTCCCATCACCCCGCCTTCCGTGACGACGGTTTGGGAAATGACGGTCGCTTCCGGACCGTATTTCATCTTCATTTCCATCAGACAGTCCTGATAACTTTTTCCGCGGATTTTAGCGAATTCCATATTCGGCTCCTTGTCCTTTCCATATTAAAAAGAAAGAATATTCTAATAATTTCATATTTCTTCCCCCACGCCCGCCGCCGCGGTAGTCTGCGCCTGCGGAAGTTTCAGTTCCGCCTCGATCACCGAATCCACGGAGGAATGGATCTCCTCGTAGGCCAGAACCCCGAAGTTGCGCGGAGGAAATTCCTTCGCGAGAAGATACGAGAACGGAAGTCTAACTTCCCTGTTTACGACGAAGATGGGGAATTTCCCTTCGGTCCGGAAATTGCGGTAAAGTTCCGCAACTCCGTCGATCAACCTTCTGTAAAAATCGGGAGCGAGGGAAAGCACGTCCCGGTTTTCGATCCTATCCTGCGCGATCGATTTGTTGAGTCGGTCCAAAATTCTGCTTTCGAGAGTGATGACCCTGAGTTTGCCGTCCATGGAAAGATAGTCCCGAACCACGGTGCGCGATATCGACTGACGTACGAGCTCGGTGAGAATGTACGGATTCTGATATTTGGTCAGATTGTTGGCGACGGATTCCAAAATCGGAACGAGATTGCGGATCCCCAAACCTTCCCGAAGAAGATTCTGAAGAACCTGTTGAATGATCCCCAGATTGCCCGGTTTGTCCGCGTCGAGTTCCCCCACGAGAGTCGGATAACTCGCCTTATAATGATCCAGAAGTTTTTTGACCTCTTCCCTTCCGAGCAACGTGGACGCGTGTGTGGCGAGAAGTTCCTTCAGATGCGTGACCACGACCGTGGAAGCGTCCACGACCGTATAACCTTTCGCTTCGGCTTCGGCCTTGTCTTCCGCTCCGATCCACTTGGCCTTTTGTCCGAAGGACGGTTCCAGAAAATCCTCGCCCTGAATCGGCTCGGCGGTTCCGGGGCTGGTATTGAGTGCCATCAGTTTGTCGGGTTTGACGACCGAAGTTCCCACTTCGGTTCCGTTGATTTTGATCGAATACGTGTCCGGATTTAGATCAAGATTATCTAATATTCTCACGGGAGGAATAACCACGCCGTTGTCCTGAGCGAACTTCTTGCGCAGGTTGCTGATCTGATCGAGAAGCGCTCCGCCTTGCGAAGCGTCTACCAAGGGAATGAGATGATAACCGACTTCGATTTCGATCGGATCGGTTCTGAGTTCCTCGTAGAAGTCTTTGGGTTTTCTGTCCTGACCGGATTCCTTTTCCTTTTTTTCGATGGATTCCAGCTGTTCTTTGACCGTCTGTTCCAACGAATAACCGAGATATCCAACGCCGGCCGCCAACAATACGAGAGGGATAAACGGAAGTCCGGGAATCAAAGAGGCGAAACCCAAACTGCCGGAAACCACGTAGAGCACTTTGGAATTACTGAAGAGTTGGCTTTTGAACTGCGTCGCCAGATCCGACTCCGAGCCGGAACGCGTAACGATGATACCGGTCGCAACGGTGGTCAAAAGCGCAGGAATTTGGGAAACCAATCCGTCTCCGATCGTGAACTTTCCGTAGGTTTCTATCGCTTGCGTAAATGATTCTCCCCGGATCGAAGCTCCGATGATCACTCCGCCTAGCAGGTTTATGGCGGTGATGATCAGCCCCGCACGCACGTCCCCCTGGACGAACTTACTCGCACCGTCCATGGATCCGTAGAAGTCGACCTCGGCCTCGATCTTCTTTCTTCTTTTTTTGGCCTCCTCTTCGTTGATGTTTCCGGAGGAAAGTTCCATATCTATGGCCATCTGTTTACCCGGCAACGCGTCCAAGGTGAATCGGGCCGCAACTTCCGAGATTCTCGTGGCTCCTTTCGTGATCACGAGCACCTGAACGAGCACGAGGATGATGAATATGATGAATCCCACCACGTATTTAGAAAGCCCCGACTCGCTTCCGATGATGAACGAACCGAAAGCGTCGATGATATGACTGTTCATCGCCGGACCTTTGGAGAGAATCTGTCGCGTCGTGGAAACGTTGAGCGCGAGACGATACAAGGTAGTGATCAGCAATAAGCTGGGAAAGATCGAAAAATCCGCCGGCTCACGGACCGAAAGCGAGGTCAGAAGCACGAGCAACCCGATCGCCAAACTTAGAATAATCAAAATATCTAATATAAATCCGGGAAGCGGAATGACCAGCATCGCCACGATGGCAACGGCCCCGATTCCGAGGATGACGTCGGATTGATTCCACCATTTTTTTTCCATAGTTTCCCCTTACACGGCCCTCCGAAAGGATTCCAAACGCGAAAGAATCGCCGCGATCGCACGGTAAAATTGTTGGGGGACTTCCGCTCCGAGTTCGACTTCCTCGTAAAGTCCGCGGGCTTGAAGCCGATCCTCCACGGTGGGAACGCCGTTTTCGCGGGCGATCCGAATGATCAATAAAGCGAAATCGTCCACGCCCTTGGCGACGACGACGGGGGCTTTGTGGATTCCCGGTTTATATTCGAGCGCGACCGCAAAGTGAGTCGGATTCGTGATGACCACGTCCGCCTCGGGAACCTTGGCGAGCATCTTACGTTTGTTCATCATATCCCGCGCGAGTTGTCTTCTTCTCGCCTGCAGGGAACGGTCCCCGTCGGATTCCTTGGCTTCCCTCTTCGCTTCGGAAGGGGTCATCTTTAAGGATTCCTCATATTCGTATCTTTGATAAAGATAATCCACGATGCTGATCGCGAGAAGAATGATTCCCACCACGAGAAATATCTTAAAGGAGGTGCTCATCACGAGGGCGACCGCCTGCTCCAATCCCATCTCTCCCGAAAGAAGGATGGGAAAAAAATCCTTACTGATTACGATGTAGGAAACCCACGCGATCAACCCCACCTTGGCGAGAGACTTGCCCAGGTTAAAGAGCGTCTGACGCGTCGGAAGCACCTTCTTAAAATTGGGCTGAATCCGGCTGAAGTTAAAACTCAAGGCGCGGGGCGCGAAGATAAATCCGACCTGCACCACGTTTCCGAGCACGGCTCCGACCAAGGTGATTCCCAAAAGGGGCCAAAGAAGAGTGAATAGATCCGTGGACGCATTTTTCAAAAGTTCGGTTACGGATTCGGAACTGATGTCGTTTCGAAGGCCGACCCCGTGGATGTATTTGCGAAGAACGTAAAACGCTCTCATGAAAAAATATTCTCCCATGAGATAAACGAGTACTACTCCGGCGAGAAGCACGACCGCGGCTGGTAACTCCGGGGATTTGGGAACGTTGCCTTTTTCCCGTTCTTCCCTTCTTCTGCGTTCGGATCCGGGTTCGGTTCGCCCTTCGTCTTCCGCCGCAAAAAGCTGAAGATCGATCCTAAACTCGGCCGCGGTGTCAAAGAAAAAACCTGCCCGCCCCGTCGTATTTCCGACCATCACTTTCGGTAAACGCGTGTTTGTCGGTAACACGACCCCGGTGAAAAAACGAAATTCCCGTTGTAGAAAGTCGTTTTTTATGATAGCGAAAAATTTCCGGAGCAGTCCCACCGCCGCACCCCACCACCCAAGATCAGGGCGGGGCGCGCTCGATATCACGGCGGGCGTCGGTGTTACGGCGATATTTTGCGTTCCTACGGCATATCGTTTCGAATGAGCAGAAAGATATTCGCTCCGGTTCGATGGACAGCTCCTCCGCAAACCGTTCATTTAGGCCACTCCTGAAGCATCAAATTCAACTTATCAAACGACAAATCGAATGCGACCCCCATCTGCGAAATCAAATACGGAGTGATAAAGATCATCACGACCAAGCCGATCGTCACCTTAATCGGAAAGGACAATTGCAGAATGTTCAACTGAGGAGCGGCCTTTCCCATCAGAGCTTCCGAAACGGTCACGAGCAGAATGATTCCGAGCACCGGAAGGGAAAGTTTAAACGCGACCAAAAACATCGCACCGACCGCGTCTTCGAGGGCTTTATAGATTCCGTTTTGAATCTCCGGAGCGAAGGTCAAAACCTGGATCTTCTCGAAGGAATATGCGAGGCTTTCAAACATAACGCGATAAGCGCCTAATGTTAAGAATAAAAGCATTCCCAAAAGGTTCTTCAACGTACTGATCACGGGCAAACTCGTCTGAGTAACCGGATCCAAAACTTCGGCGTATCCGAATCCGAGCTGAACGTTAAAGAACTCCCCGGCCATTTGAAAGGAAGCGAAGATCAGACTGATCAAAAAACCCATCAGCATTCCGATGAGCGCCTCCGCGATCACGACCAAACCGTAGTGCCCCATATCTCCCGGAACGGGAGGTAAAAAACCGGCCGTCACCGGAAAAAGGATCACGGAAACCAAAAAGGAAAAGATCATCTTCTGCGGAACGCTGATCGAAGGATAGGAAAAGATCGGCGCCACGGACAAAAGCCCCATCAGTCTCGAAAGGATAAGAAGGAAAACCTGAAAGTGATTGATAAAGTATTCCATAATATTCTAAAACTTCTCTATCATCAAAAACAGGTCGCGGGTATAATCCGTCATCGTCTGGATCATCCAGGAGGAAAAAATGACGATCACGATGAAAATCGCGACCAACTTGGGAACGAAGGCGATCGTCGGTTCCTGGATCGAGGTCGTAGTCTGCAGAATACCGATGATAAGACCCACCACCAACGCGGTCGCGAGGATCGGGGATGAGATCTTGAGCGTGACGTACAACGCGTCCCGGATGAGAGTCATCGCGTCCAACTCCGTCATTTATAACTCCTGACGAGTTCGTAGACGATCAGATTCCACCCGTCGACGAGGACGAACAAAATCAGCTTAAACGGAAGACTCACCATAACGGGAGGAAGCATCATAAGACCCATGGAAAGAAGCGCGGAAGCGACCACGAGGTCTATGACGATGAACGGGATGAAGATGATGATCCCGATCCAAAACGCCTTTTTGATTTCGCTCAACATAAACGCCGGAATCAGAACGTAGGAAGGAACGTCGTCGAAGGATTCCACGTTCTCCACCTTTCCGATCTTTAAAAACAGCGCCACGTCCTTCGCGCCCGACGTTCCGATCTGCCGCATCATAAATTCGCGGATGGGGACCATCCCCTTTTCGAAGAACGTGTTGGTGTCGATCTTTCCCTCGAGATAAGGACCTAACGCGCGTTCGTTGACGGTGTTCAGGGTAGGAGCCATGATAAAAAAGGTCATAAACAGTGCGAGCCCCATCATCACCTGGTTCGGGGGAAGGTTCTGTATGGAAAGAGCCCTTCTTACGAAATCCAAAACGATCACGATTTTGGTGAAGGAAGTAAGAGACATCACGATCGCGGGAGCAAGGGAAAGGATCGTGACCAAAAAAAGAACCATCAAAGAGAGGCTTGTTTCTCTCGGACTTTTGGCCTCGTTCACGTTGATGTTCAAATTCGGAATCGGAATTCGAGTCCCCGCGGATTGCGCCTCCAAGGTGAACCATGAGGAACCCAAAGACAATCCCGCAACGAGCAGAAGCATCCACGTAATGTTCTTTATAAGTTTTTTATGTCTCATTCCCACCGAACAGCGACTTCCTAAATCCTGATTTTCCTAGGTCTTATCTCAAATCGAAAAGCCCGCTTTCCAGCGAGCTCGTTTTTTCTTTGAGTTCTTCCAGCTTTTTCCGGGTTTGCCTTCGTTTTTCTTCCCGAGCGACCCCTCCCGTTCCCTTCGAATCCGGAGGGCCTTCCTGAGTTCCCGAAATTCTGGAATTCAAATCCTTGATCTGTTCCAGCACGGTCACCAAAAATCCGCCTTCCGGCGGTTGATATGTTTCCTTTTTCTGGAGAATCCTATGTTTCACTTCCGGATCCGTGATCTCGGTGATCAGATTGATCCCGTGTTCCGCGACGCCCAACACGAGCAATTGGCCGGAAACCTCCACGATCTGGAGTTGTTTGTTCGGGCCTAGGATCAGACTGGAAAGGACGTTCATCTCCCCGCGCACGGGAAGGCGTCCTTCCCTGTTTTTGGAAACGTATTTTAGAATATAATAAAGTCCTATACAAAGAAGACCTAATATAAAAACGACGCGAAACAGGGTCCCCGCGATTCCAGGACCGTCGTCCTTCGATCGATACCGCTCCTCGACGGGATTGGTTTCCGGAACGGTCGTTTGTCCTGAATCGGATTTCGATCCGTTCGGTCCCGCCGTAGTCCCGGAAGAGGAAGTCCCGGATCCTGAATTTTTCCCTCCGGCCGCGTCGGAACCCGTATTTTTTTTTGCTTCCTGATTGGCGGGGGAAGTCTGTCCCAGCTCTTTTTTGAGGGCCTCGTCCATCAATTCCCGTTCGGATTGGGCTCCGAGAGAAAGGACGGAAAAAGAGAATACGAATATGATAAAAATTGAATGTATGATCCCGGCTATAGAAGTCCGGGAGAGGGCCGCGGACTTCACTTGGCCTCCGGTTTGATCCTATCGGTAGGACTTACGATATCCGTTACGCGCACCCCGAAGTTTTCGTCGATGACCACGACCTCACCTTTGGCGATGAGTTTTCCGTTCACCAAAAGATCCACGGGTTCACCCGCGAGTTTGTCCAACTCGATGATGGAACCTTCGCCCAAACCCAGGATGTCCTTGATATACATCTTGGTTCTTCCCAACTCCACGGTGACGCTCATCTGAACGTCCATCAATAGGTTTAGGTTCGGAGTATTGGAAGCTCCGCTTGCGGTTCCCAAATTCGGAAACGCAACGGACTTGACGGCCATGGAACCGGCGGACATCCCCATTCCGCCCATATCACCCCCGCCGCTTCCGGAGCGACGGTATAAGTTCAACAGATCGGACGCGGTGGGCATCGATAATAAAAACTGAACGCGAAACGAGGGAATACTTTCGATCGTAAGATTGAAGAACACCCGTACGATGGTTTCTCCGTCGGGCAACACCAACGCCGCCGGAGAAGTTACGTTTCTGGTTTCGGAAGGAGAACCGTTGACTCCCCCACCGGTTTTGGTGCTGATTTGTGAAATCAATGCTCCCATAACGGGTGTCAAGGAATCCCGGAGGGTCTGCATCTGCGCTTCGTCCAAATCCCCGGAATCAAAACCGCCCATCATCGAATTCGCGATTTTGACTGCGTTTTCGGCGGACATGGCGAGCACCGCTCTGCCGTTGACGCTTCCGGATAACGTGGAATATAAAAGAAAGGAACCGGACTTGAGTTCGGATTCGATATCCTTACGGGATTTGGTCTCGACGTTGGGATTTAAGAATGCGGAGGAACGGGAAAGAACGGCGCCTAACGTATTCCCGGCCACTTGAAAACAGGAAGATAAAAGATCCGAAAGAATGTCCCTGTCCACAGGAGACATTCCCGGAACTTCTTTCTGGGCCGCCGCAGACGCGACCGCCCCCGGATCGAACGAATCGCTCGCCCCGGCTAATAATGCGTCAATCTCTTCCTGTGAAAGGGAACCTTCGCCCATTTTGGGAACTCTCCCGGGAATTTTGGTTAATGGGACATAAGAAAAGGGTTTTTGTCACTCCTTTTTTTCTTCCCCACTGGATTCCACCCGATTTTCAGGTGAAAACAACCTTTTTTCCAAAAAAGTAGGGATTTTAGGTCGTCATCAGATCTCCGCCCAAACCGTCGGCCAACATTCGTAAGGAATCAAAGGAATAAATCCCCGTCTGATGATTGTCGCTCCACACCGGATGAATCGCGTATCGCCCCACCTTGTTGATTCCGTAAAGCTGGATCGACTGAATTCCTCCGGTGGTAGTTCCCACTTTTCCTCCGTGCCCACCCTTACAAACGACGCAGGGACAACGTCTTCTGAGATCCACGAGCTCGAAAACGGAAGTCGCCCCGTCCTTCCAAACGATCGTTAGCGAGGTTTGATCAAAGTCGATCCGGTCGGGAGTCGTGGCCTTTAAACTCAGCTGCATACGTTTTTCATTTGGGAAGCGTGCATTTTTTTGCGAGAAAACGGCCGATCGTACTTCCATACGTGACCTTTTCGTTCACCGGCAGGGAATCGAATTCGAACGTGTTCTTTTCCATAAGAAGGATCACTGTGGAACCCATTTCGAATCTTCCCAATTCCGCGCCCTTGTCGATCATGATCGACACGTCTTTGTATTCCACCGTTCTCGCGGTTCGAATGAGAGAATTGGTCACGATCTTGTTGTCGTAGGTGACCCGAATTCTTCCGACGTTGGAGGCGCCCACTTTGATCACGGCCACTTTTCCGTATTCCGTCTGAAGATACGTGATGAGCCGTTCGTTTTTCGGAAAAAGTCCGCGGATTCCGAACACGGCCAACTCGTTCACCGGAAACAATTTTCCGGGTTCATAATAATATCCTAATATTCTACCGTATGCGGGGGAATGGATCCGATGATAATCCTGAGGGGAAAGATAGAAGGTGATGTATTTTCCGTTCGTGAAATCGTCCAGATATTTGGAGGCTCCTCCGCCCAGAAGTTCCTTGAGGTTGTAATCCACCCCCTTCGCCTGAAGAATGATCCTTTGGTTGATATCGCCGTATCCCGTGATACGCGCGTCCACCGGCGAAACCATTTCGTTGTCGGCGGAGTCGATGATTCTCGCTTCCGCCTTGAGCGCGCGCGTAAAAAACGCGTTGAGCGAATTGTATTCCTGGATCTCCAATTCCGCCTCGTCGAGATTTATCTTATACGCCCTCGCGAACGCCTTTAAGATGGGAATGAGCAAAAAACGCGGAAGCCTGGAGGAAGCCAAAAGTCCGAATAGACGGGAAAGCAGATTCTTGGGGACGAGGGAAAGGATCAGAAGATAAAAATCCTTCAGCACTTCGTAACGCGCGCCGCTTTCGGTGAGAAAACGTTTTAATTCGGCCCTTGCGATTTTTTCCAAAAGCACGAGGGAGATCAAAACGGGAACCGCCGTTACGATGGAAAGGGAATATCCCAGACCGAAGGCCTCGAAAAGGATCGTTTCTCCGGCCTTGGTGTAAAGATACGCCGCGACGAGAATCGTCGCCAAAAAGGACATTCTGAAAAAATTGGCGAAACGTTCCCCGAAAACGTAGAACGCGTTCTGTTCCCCGGTATAAAACCATCCCGAAATAGAAACGATTCCGAACAAAAGAAAGGAGCCGAAAAACGCCAAATGAACCGGTCCCGTTTTCCCTTGAAACAGGGCTTCCAAAAACAGAAACTGCTCCTGCATCTGAAACGCTCCGTACGAGGAAAGTGCGTAGATCACCATCGTGGAAATCACGAATCCCTCGAAAAAAGTCGCGAGCATGCTGACCAATCCCTGTTTGGCGGGGAAATCGGTTCTGACGACTCCGGAAATACCGGCGCTTTTTCCGATTCCCGTTTCGGTGGAAACAAAAAAGATTCCGGAAGCGGCGCTGAAGGTTCTCGCCAATACGAAACTTCCGCCGGCGAAGGCTGTCACCGGCTGCAACGCGTCCTGCAACGAAAGCCAAAGAAATTCTCGAAATCCCATCAAGGATCCGTTGAAAAGAAAGAAATAACCGAAAAAGAAAAGCAGGATTCCGACCGGCGCGAGATAGGAGGAAACCTTACCCACCCTGCGCACTCCGCCTAACACGATAAATACGAGAATCACCGAAAGCAAAAACGGAACCGTCATACCGGAAACGTCGAACGCCTTTTTCGAAATATGGGTAACATACAACATGGGAACGGCCCCGCCCATGACGAGCACCGTAAATAAACCGGCGATCGCGAAACTCACGGCGAGCCATCTCGCCTTGAGTGCCTTTTCGATAAAATACATGGGACCGGAAAGATATCTCCCCGAATCGGTCTTGGTTCTAAACCGGACCGCCAGCGTGGAGGAGACGAATCGAAGCGGCATGATAAAAAACGAGGAGACCCAGATCCAGATCAAAACGCCCGGACCTCCGATCATAAGAGCCAACGCGGAACCGATCACCGCACCCGGAACCAGAGAGGAAGCGGTGCCGGAAAAAAAAGCCTGGGAGTGAACCACCCTTCCCCGGGAACCTTTGTAATCCATATTGCCCGAGAAAATTTTCACGGCGAGGAAAAGAAAACGCAACTGAGGGAATCTAAGACGGAAGGTAAGATAAATTCCGATAAAGCCCAAAAAGTAGAAGAACGGTTTGAGTAAATCCCAATCGAAAACCTGAAAAAATTGAAACTGAAACATGATCCCACCCGTTAGAAACGAAAATCCGCTTTTTTTGGAAGTCCTTGCTAGAAATCCTGTAATAATGCGGACTACCAGCAAAATTTTCGCGATTACAACCGGTGTCTTCGTTTTTTTGAATTTGTTTCTTCCCGCGCTTTCGGGAAGCCCTTCGCTTCACGCCCAATCCCCGTATCCGAAAACCAAAGAACATTCCGTCAAACCGCAAATCGAACTCGGATCCGAAGAACCCCTCTATTGGGAATTGGGTCTGCGTGCCGGAATCGGTTACAAAGGAGAGGATAGACTCAATTCGTATCTGAGAGGATTTACGGACACATACGATCCGAGGGTGGCCAGCAAAACGAAACTCGATCCGCCCGATACCCTCGCCCAAGGAGAATTGTTCCTAAGAAGAAAAATCGCGCCCGAAAGCAGAATCGGATTTATCGGAGGTTATCGGGAATGGAGCCGCTTCGGCATCAAACAGGTTTCCACGGAACCGTTTTATACCGAATTGAACTTTCGCCTTTCCAATCCGTATTTTTTGCTGATGTACTGGCACGATTGGATCTACAAACGCTGGACGTTCGAAGCCGGATTGGGTTTGGGAATGTCCCAGGTCTACTGGGATACGAAAGGATTCGCGACTTCGGGAAGGGAATACTTTCAGCAGGAAGGTTCTTTGACCGGTACGGGTATCGAATTCCGGTTGGAAGGAAGCGTATCGAGAAAGGTCACCGAATCCACGAGTCTGCAGTTAGGTCTTGCGCTTTCCTGGATCAACATCCCTTCGCTTACGGGATCGTTTAACGGCGAAACGGCGAGTTTTTATCTCAGGGAGGACGGAAGGGTCACTCCGCTCACCGAGTCGAACAACCAAACCGCGATCCTTTTGACCAACCAGTTTTCCCGAAAGCTGGAATTTCAAGCGCTGACTACGGTCCTGTTTTTCGGGGTCGCGCAGAAATTCTAAATTTTGTTTTTTGAATATACCAATTCCCTTATGCCCTCCAGGCAAGATCCCTCATACGTCGAAAGACGTCTTTTCCCGTTTGTAACGGAGAGGTTTTTTGAGATATTTGATGAGCAGGACCTTGTTGCCCTTATCGTTGAATTTCACGATGTCGAAAACCCGTCTCGTCATCACGATCCCGCGCCCGTGCGTAAGGCTGGTTTCGTTCAGCTTCTGGATGTCCAAGTTTAGAATTTTCTTATAATCGAAACCTTCCCCTTCGTCCGTGATCAGAAATCCGATCCGTCTCGCGTTCAACGAATAGGAGACCTTCACCGTTCGCAGGTTGTAAAACGGTTCCCTCTGACGTTTTTGGATGAATTCCAGATATCTTCCCTCGTTCAGAGCCTCCGTCTTTTCGTCGAAACTGATCGCCAAGTTTCCGTGTTCGATGGAGTTGATGATGATCTCCCGGATGCAGGTCCTAATCGCGATCACCACCTCGGTTCCCACGAAGGAGGAAAGGTTCACCGTCAAAAGACGGCTCAAAAGATCGGCGTTCCTAAGATAGTTGTTGAGGGTAAAATGCATCGATTCGCTTACGATGAATTTGGCGAGCACGTCCTCGTTTAATTCATAAGCCTTTCCTAATATACCTTTATTTTCGCCGGAGTCCAAAAGCTGCAGACGAACCCGGATCTGTCTCGGTTCGAGTACGAATTTCTGTCTGAATTCCACCGTAAACTCGGGACTTTTTCCCGTTCTCAAAAGATCCTCTATCTTCTCTTTGGCCAGAATTTTGGAATACGATCCCTGAGCGAGCCCCGAAGCGCCTCCCGTTTCCGAAACGGAGTCGTAGATCTCCTCTCCGCTGGAAACGAAGATCAGATCCAGAAAATTCCATCCGATCACCTCTTCCGGAGTGAAACCCAAAAGCCGACCCACGGATTTATTGGCGCTGTGGATGTTTCCGGTCGTATCCATCGTGAACAAAAATTCCTCCGATTCCTCGAAAAGATTGCGGAACCGTTTTTCGGATTGTTCCGCGGTCAACTTCGTGGATTCCAATTCGCGGATCTTATCCGAAAAGACTCCGGAAAGAACCTTCACCCGATCCGCCAAACCCAAACCCATCAGAACGACGTGCAAAAGCGAAGCCGCCTCCACTACCCAAAACGTCAGACCGTAGTCCTGCAAACCGCCCACCGGAAAGAACAGATACAAAAACGCCCCCCCGACTAACACCACCCAGGCGGAAAGAAAGTAGAGACTGCTTCCCTGATTCAGGAATACGTTGCGGATCCCTCCGATAAAAATCAGGGCAGTCGCCGGAAAGGAGCAGAAAAATCCCAGGAGAATCCCGGTTTTCACCGGAATGAAAAGAGAAAGAGGCGCATAACACCAAAGAAGGATTCCGGAATAACGCGACAGACGATTCCAAAGAGTTCCCCAGTTTCCCCCGAGATCTAGATAGGAACCGGCGAACAGACTCATCAACGCGAGGGAAACCCACAAAAAAATCCAGGAACTCCGGCTCGTCCATTCCCCGGAGGCTTCCGGCCAAAGGACCTGAAAACCGAACCCCTCCAGCACGAATTGAAAAAAGGACAACGCGACTATATACGCCGCGAAAAAGAGATAGTTCCCATCCCTCGTGGAAACGAACAAAAGAAAATTATAAAACGCTAAAATCAGCATCGAACCGAAGAACAATCCGAACAGAAACTGTTCGTAGAGGACCTTCTTGTAGAAACCGACGGCGGTGTACTGACGGAAGGAGAGATGGATCACCGAATTCGAGCGGATCTTCAGATAGACGTATTTTTCCCCGCGCGGAAGGAGGACGGAAGGGAACGCGGGATTGCGATACTGCACCGGTCTTATCCGAAAGGGAAGAGAATCCCCCGCCTTATAGAAAGCCGTCTCGCCCTTTTTCACGTCGTAGAATTCGACCAGATCCGCGTTCGGAAACGGATGTTCCAGGATCCAGCGTACCTGCCGGTCCGAGGAGTTATTCGTCCGGAAGCGGACCCAGACGGAAGCATTCGTATATCCTAAAGAACGAATATTCGCGGAAATGAATTTTCCTTTTTCCGCCGCAGCCCTCATCTCGGCGAATTCCGCCTTTCCGGATTCGTCCAGATAATATTCGAACGAATCCTCCGCTCCCACAGAGGAATCCGTCAGCTGAATCAGATCGATCGCGCCGAGAGGGAAGAACGCCCACAAAGAAACGGACAAAAAAAGGAAGAATCGGGGGAGCTGGAAGGACATACTTCTCGCGTCATTCTTCGCGGATCGGAGGGAAAAACAACCGGATTAAAATTTCCACAGGATCCACAAAACCGCGACCCCCGACGCGGAAAAAATCCAGATCCGTTTCGGTTCGATTTCGCTTCCGTCGAAAAGTTTCGCAGTATGCCAAAAACCGAATCCCACCGCGAAAGACAACGGAATCAATTTCCACAAAACCAGACTTCCCGATTTGAAAAACCGGATCGAAACGAGGGAGACGATCGTCCAAAATACGAATTCGATCACGCCGAAAATCTTCCTTTTTCGAGAAACGATCGGATCGTATTTTCGATACGAATTACGATCTATCGGAGAAGGCAGAACCGAAGCCCCCAACACTGCGGGTCTCCATCCGGGAGGTTTGATCAAAAACAGGAGTTTGTCCTTCCAGTTCGGAATACGACCGAGCAATTCCCACATTTCCCCGTAGACGTGAAGATTGGTGAAGATCGGATCGAAGGTGGTTACGGGTTTGGTCAGACCGTAAACCGGTTCCTCTTCCTCTCTCGCAAACGAACCGAAAATCCGGTCCCAGAAAATCAGGATTCCTCCGTGGTTTTTATCGATGTATTTCGGATCCCTTCCGTGATGCACTCTGTGATGCGCGGGGGTCACGAGGATCTCCTCCAAAAATCCGAGTTTTCCGATCAGCCGGGTGTGCACCCAGAACTGATAGATTTTGAGGATTCCGTGCGCGAGTAAAAACGCCTGCCAGGGAACTCCGCAGAACGCGATCGTAAGGTTGAACGCGTATTCGAACACCCTTTGAAAACTGGACTGACGCAGCGCCACGGATAGATTGAATTCCTCGCTCGAATGGTGCGTAACGTGGCAGGCCCAAAGAAAATTGATCTCGTGGGTGGCGCGGTGAAACCAGTAATAAACGAAATCCACCGCGATAAAAACGAAACTCCAACCCGCGAACGCCGCGGGATCGAAACGAAAACCTCCGTCCCCGAACCGGAGGGGATTTCCCAGCGGAATTTCGGGAACGCCGAACAGAGTCTGTAAAGAACAGTAAATTCTAAAATTCTCATATACCCAGAGCGAGGCCGCGGTCACCGCGACTCCCGTCAAGGAAAACAGGACACCGGTACTCAGATCGGCGACCGTGTCGTTCCAACGATAGACCTTCTTCTTTCCGATCGCGGAGAAGAAGGTTTCGACCGCGACGAGAACGATAAAAAAAGGAACCGCTAAATCGATGATCGACGTCTGCATAGTTTTACCCGTTTTGATTGATGAATTTTGCGATCTTACGTACGACAAACCGCGGAGTAAAGCGGACGCTTTGCGCCAACAACCAGTTGAAAATTCCCGCGATCACGACCGGTTTTCCCTTCTTTAACGCGTCGTATCCGATCTTCACCAATCTCGCCACTGACTGCGCGCTCATCATAGGAGCCAGAGGGTTGTTGAGAAGTTTGGATTTCGTGATATCGGCCCGTTCGAAAAATTCCGTTTTGGTCGGACCGGGACAAAGTACGGTTACGGTAACTCCGTCGTCCTTTACGTCCTCGTACACGGCTTCCGAAAACGAAAGAACATACGCCTTTCCCGCGTAATAATTGGCCATGTTAGGTCCGGGTTGGAACGAAGACGTGGAAGCGACGTTCAGAATTTTTCCGCTTTTGCGTTCCACCATACCCTGCAGAAACCGGTGCGTCAACTCCGCGAGCGCGGTCACGTTCACCTGGATCATATCCATTTCCTTCTCCAGATCCATACGATCGTATCTGCCGCTGGTTCCGAAACCCGCGTTGTTCACCAGGATCTCCACGACCGCCTTCGACTTTTTGGCGAAGTCGAAAATTTTCTTGGGAGCCTTTGGATCCGAAAGATCCGCGGAAAGCGTTTCCACCTGAACGCGATAGGAGGACTCGATTTCCTTTTTCACCGATTTTAAGGTCTTTTCATTTCTCGCCACGAGGATCAGATCGTATCCGTCCGCAGCGATCAACTTACTCAATTCGTAACCGATTCCCACGGTCCCACCCGTGATGATTGCCGTTTTTGCCATTTGCACCGTTCCCTCTTATTTATAAAAATCCAAGTCTGAATCCTACGGAACGGAAAAGAAAGATTTTTTCAAAACCGGAAAAATTCTTCCAAACGGAGACGATTCTAAAAAACGTTTCCGGATCATGATCAAACTTCACGGCACGAGCATCAGTAATTATGTGAACAAGGTGAAACTGGGACTTCTGGAAAAAAAATTGGAATTCAAACAGATACGTTCCGCCCCTTCGCAAGAGGAGGAATTCCTCAAAATCAGTCCGATGGGAAAGATCCCCGTATTGGAATGGGAAGGAAAATTCCTGTTCGAATCCGGAGCCATTTTGGAATTCATCGATGTGTTCTTTCCTCAGGAGCCTAAACTCATTCCGAACGATCCTTGGGAAGCGGCGCGAATCCGCGAGATCACGACGATCATCGAAACCTATCTGGATATTCCCGCGCGGAGAATTTATCTTTTGTCTTCCCGAGGCAGGGAAGTTTCCGCCGCTTTGACCGAGGAAATCCGTCCCATTCTCGTAAAGGGAATGAAGGCGTTACAAAGGATGGTGCGATTTTCTCCGTACATCGCGGGAGATCGTTTCACCTTGGCGGACTGCGCGGCGTTCGCGCATCTCACCGTGATGGAAGAAGAGCTGCGGCCTTTTTATCCGGAAGATCATCCCATCGATCTTCTTACGGGTTGGAAGGAATACGTTCGGTTTATGAAAACGAAGGAAGGCCCCGCGGCGGTGGAAAAAGAAAAGGAAACCTTGCTCAAGATCATCGCGAGATCGAGACAAAAAGCGGCGGAATAAATTCCCGGGGATTTTCTCGGGATCCTCGTCCAAAATTGATTTGACTCTCCCGGGAAGGGAAATAGCCTGCTCTGGTCTTTATGGAACCGGAAAAAGTAATTTCGATCCCGATCCGGGAGCTTCCCCATCTCAAAGTTCTTTTGGCCGGATGGTATAATTTTCTCAAGGAAAGTTACGATCAAAAGGCGATCACACAAAACGAATTCAAGGACGCGCTCAAAAGCAACGTGGTCTACAACATCGATCAGGATCAGGTGGAAGTGCTTTTGGCGGGAAAGGAATCCCTCCTACAAAGTTTCCGCAAAAGTCTTTCCTGATTTTAGTCGTCGTTAGGCGGCCGTTTTGAGACCGTAGAGTTTCAAAAGAGAATTCACCTGCGGTTCCCTTCCCAAAAAACGTTTGAAAAGAACCATCGCGTTTTCGCTCCCTCCCTTCTCCAGGATCTCGCGAAAATACGCGGAGCTTAAATCCGCGTCGAAAATTCCCCGATCCACGAACGCGAAAAACGCGTCGGCGCTCATCACTTCCGCCCATTTGTAACTGTAGTAACCGGCCGCGTAACCGCCGGAAAAGATATGCGAGAATCCGTTCTGAAACCGGTTGTATTCCGGCGGAAGAACGACCGCTACCTCTCGACGCACCTTCTGCAGAATGGAATGCACCTCCTCTTCCGAATACGCCTTCTCGTGGATGAGAACGTCGAACAGGGAGAATTCCAACTGACGGACGATTCCCATTGCGGAAAGGAAGTTTTTGGTCTCTTTGAGTTTGTCGATCATCGCGTCGGGAATCGTCTCCCCGCTCTTGTGATGTTTTCCGAAAATCTTAAGGACGCTCGCTTCCGTGGCGAAATTTTCGAGGAACTGCGAGGGAAACTCCACCGCGTCCCACTCCACGCCGTTGATTCCGCTAACGGGAGGTTCCTCGATTTTCGTACAAAGATGATGAAGTGCGTGCCCCATCTCGTGGAAGAACGTGACCACGTCCCCGTGTTTCAAAAGCGAAGGGGAATTTTCCGTGGAAACAGGAAAGTTGCAGACCACGAACGCGGTGGGAAGAACTTCCCGGCCCGAGATTCGGTTTCGACCGTGCCAGTTGTGCATCCAGGCCCCGCCCTGTTTGTCCTTTCTCGCCTCCAGATCCAGATACAAACGGGAGAGAAGGGTTCCGTTTTTGTAGAGATCGAAAACCTGCACCTTCTCCTCCCAAACCTCGGCCTCCGTCTTGCGGAATTCCAAACCCAGAAGTTGTTGCAAGAATTTGAATGTTCCGCGGACCACGGATTCCTTTTCGAAATACGGACGGGTTTCCTCCTCGTCGAAATCGAATCTGGACTTCCTCAGTTTCTCGCTTACGAAAGCGGTGTCGTAGGCTTCGAGGGAATCCAACGAAAACGTTTTTGCGAAGGACGCAAGGTCGGCGAACTCGCGTTCGGCGATCGGTTTGGCCTGGGCGGCCAGATCCCGCAGAAAGGAAAGCACCGTCTTTGCGGAATCGGCGACCTTGGTCGCCAAAGAGAGTTCCACGAAGTCCGAATAACCTAAGAGGCGGGCCAGTTCGCTCCTAAGCGACAGGATCTTTTCGATGAGCGCGCCGTTTTGCGGAGCCTTCGTCACGTAAGCCTTATATAACGTTTCTCGAATAGAGCGGTTGGGACCGTAGGTCATATACGCGATGTAACTCGGAGCCTGCAGCGTAAACCGGAATCTACCGTCCGGAGTTTTTGCCGCGTTCAGATCCGCCTCGGGAATTCCCTCCACGTCCTCCGCGCGGTCCAGGATCAGTTCGTAGGCGTTGACCGAATCCAGAAGATTCTGCGAAAACCGGTTGTCCAGATCCGAAAGTTCGATCTGGATCTCCTGGATCCGTTTTTTTACTTCGGGAGGAAGACCGATCCCGCTCAATCTGAACTGCAGGATAGAATCGGTCAGAACCTTTCTGCGGGGACCGTCGAGAGTCGCGGATTCGTTCTTAAGAATTTCTTGATATACTAAATTTAATTCCTCGTTTTGACCGAGATCGGAATAAAACGCGGTGATCTCGGGAAGAGTATCGGAATACAAAGCCTGGATCTCCTTGGAATTTTTGACGCTGTTCAAATGGGAAAGAACGGTGAATTCGATCTGCATTTCTTGGACGAGATCGTTCAAAGGACGGATCACCGATTCGTAGTTTTTTTCCTTTGCGGAAAGAAGGATCGGAAGCCGTTCGCGGATCGTTTTGATTTTTTGAAGCACGAGGTCTTTGGTTTTTTCGGGAGTTTCGGTTTTGAATTCTGGCAGCATCGTGGACAATGTCTCCCGCCCCGACCAAACTTCATCCTTTTTTTGGGAACAAAAAACGAGAAGCGATTCGGATTGACCGAAAGCGTCCACCGATTAAAAACGTTCCATGTTTCAACGTAGTCCCATCGTATTCGTTCTGTTCTACGCCGCAATTTTCTCCTGTTCGGTCTCCAAAAACGAACTCCCGGTTTTTGACGGCGCCTCCGAATGTTCCCGGGAAGAACTTCCCGTGTTCGTTCAACCTGTCTCCGACATTCGGGACGGAAACGGACTCGAAGCCGCGTATTGCTCCTCTCGGGACGTCGATCGGGAACGGAGGATCGAACTCAGTCTGGTCTTCCAAGACGAAAGACATCCCAGCTCTTGGAAGGATTTTCTGTATCGGATCTATAGAAAATTCAGATACGGAAGAAACAAAGACGTGGAAACGTTACGCCTTCAAATTTCCTCTTCGGGAAATCTGTCCAAGGTCCATCTCAAAAACGTATATTCCGGAACCCAAAAATTCGCGAGCGATCCCGTGGAGCACTACGACGCGGTGCTCGGCCCGGAACGTTTGAAGTCGGAAGGCAAACGCCCGGTTCTGTACGTCAACACCTGGAATCATATGTTCGGCGAAACCGATCACAATCCGGAACTGGAAAAACAGACTCTTTCCGAATACGAACTTCGTTACGGAACCCGCGACGATCTGGACGGGTTTTATTCGGGAAAATAAACTTTTCCGAAAGGTTGCGGACAAAAGACTGGAAAAAACGAAAGAATCAGAGGCCAATTCATGACCAAAATTCCAAACAAACCATTCGCGGAATTAGCGCCGGGAACCCCCGTTTCCAAAGATCAAGTAAAACGGAATATTTACGGAAGATATCTGGAGGAATTCACCGAAGGGGAAATTTTCGAACATCCCCGCGAGATCACGATCGATCGGGCTTTTGCGCAGGAATTCGCGACCACGTTTATGGACGCCAATCCTCTGTTTCTTTCCGCGGCGTATGCACAGGCGCACGGATTTCAGGACATGCTGGTTTCTTCTTTGCAGGTGTTCAACATCGCCCTTTCCTTAGGAGTTCAAAACGATTCCGAAAAGGCGCTCGCCAACTTAGGTTATTACAACGTTCAATTTTTAAAACCGGTTTACCCCGGAGACACGCTTTCCGCAAAAACCAAAATCTTGAAAGTGGACGACAAAGGACCGGACAAACCGGGGATCGTAAGCGTTCGTACGATTTGTCTGAACCAAAAAAAGGAACTGGTCCTTCAATACGAAAGAAAAATCATGATCTATCAATCCAACGGAAAACCGAAGGGAAATCCGAAACCGGTGATCAAGGACGCGTTTTTTCCGGAGACAGACTCCCCCGTCATCGAACTTCCTTCGCTCAAGTTTCCGAACGAATTCAAATCCTCGACCTGGTCCGATACGTATTTCGAAAACTTCAAACCGGGACAGATCTACGTACATCAAAACGGAAGAACGATCACGGACGAACATTTCCCTTGGACCTACAGAGTGGGAAACACACATCCGCTTCATTACGATAAATTGTATTCCGCCGGAATCTCGGGACCTATGGGAGGAGAACCGGTCGTCTACGGCGGGCTCGTCTTCGCGTGGTTATGCGGAATGGCGTCCCGGGACATCACCGAAAACATGATCTGGGATCTGGGTTTTACGGAAGGATATCACACACAACCTTCCTTCAGCGGGGATACCGTGACCGCGATCACGCGCGTTCTTGCCGTGGAGGACAGAGGAAACGATTTCGGAATTCCCGCGGGAGCAGTTCATCTTCAACTCATCGGACTTAAGAACGTCAAAGCCAACGACGCGTTTGAAAAGTTCGGGGAGGATCTTTTCCTAAAGGAAAACGACAAGAAAAAACACGGAAAGGAAAAACTCGCCGAAAAGATTTTCGAAATCGAAAGAAAGATCCTGGTCAAGAAAAAAGGATAATATCCCCTTCCCTTCGGCGGGCGTTCGCAGAGAACGCTCGTCTAACGTTTCCCTCGTCGTTTCATCCTTCCCCGGACGTTTCCGGATTTTCAGCGTAAGCCGAGGGCTTCGACCATCTCCGCTTCCAATTCCTGAAAGTAATCCTGTTTTCCGGTGATCCGAAACAACTGGGCGCTTCCCTGGAAAAGTTTCAGAATCCTTCTCGCGGCGGCGTTACAATTTACGGACGGATCCAAATTCCCCTTTTGCCGTTCGGATTCGAAATAAGAAAGCAGGATCTGCGTCCAACCCTGTAGAATCCGATCCGCGACCAGTTCGAAGTCCTCGTTGTGTTCCTCCACGCTGTTCAAAAAACGCGCGATCGGACAACCCACAAACTTCCCGCTTTTCACCTGTTTTAAAAGCAGAAGATTCCACGTGTGAAGAAACTGTCGCCAGGAATCGGAGCGATCCATCATTCTCCGAAGGTTGTTCTCGAAATTCTCGCCCTGCAACTTAAGATACTCCAAGGCGATTTCCTCCTTGGATTGGAAGTAACGATAAAAACTGGCCTTGTGCGTTCCGGAATCTTCGATCAGTTGATTCGTGGAAGTTCCCGCATATCCCCTGTGATAAAACAGATCCAAAGCGGAGGACATCAGACGGTCGTACGGATTGTTTTGTTTTTCGAGGTTTCTGCTCATCTTAAGTTCAGAATTCCACACCCGGAAAAAAGTTCAAGAAAAACCAAAAAAATGATAGACTATTTAGTCCATACCGAATTCAACATAAATAGACCATTTAGTCTATCAAGGAGCGACCATGTCCGATCCGATTCTTACCGAAAAAAAAGGACCGATATTACACGTCGTCTTCAATCGCCCGGAGGAAAGAAACGTCTTCAACGTGGATATGTTGTACGCCCTGAGCGCCGCTTACGACCGTCTGGAGAACGATCCGGAACTCCGCGTCGGGCTCGTCTATGCGAACGGCAAACACTTCACCCTCGGTCTGGATCTGAAGAACGTCGCGGATTTTTTGAAAAAGGAAAAACGGTTTCCGCTTCCGCCGGAAAGCGTAAATCCCTGGGGAACGACTCCCAATCGGGTTCGCAGTAAACCGATCGTAGCGGCCGTTCACGGAATGTGTCTCACCCTCGGAATCGAACTTTTGCTCGCAAGCGACATACGCATCGCCGCAAAACGGAGCGTGTTCGCGCAGATCGAAGTGCAACGGGGAATTTTTCCGTTCGGAGGCGGAACCATGCGCTGGCCCGCACAGTGCGGCTGGGGAAACGCGATGCGATATATCCTGACGGGAGAACCCTTCGAAGCGGACGAAGCGTATCGGATCGGCCTCGTCCAGGAAGTGGTGGATAAAAACCGCTTGATAGAACGCGGGGTCGCTCTCGCGGAATCGATCGCGGCGCAGGCGCCGTTGGGAGTTTACGCCACGTTACGCTCCTCTTGGGAATCCGTTACGTTAGGAGAAACCGCCGCTGCGGAAACCCTTTTCGAAAAACTTCTGGTCCTGATGGATACCGAGGACGCGAAAGAGGGATTGGATTCTTTTCTCGAAAAAAGACCCGCGGTATTTCAAGGAAAGTGACCGCTCCGATCGGAGCGGTCCTTTATATAATAAACCACATATGAATCATAAAATATTCCAATTGAAAAGGTTCGAATTCGAAAAAAGGAAAAATACAGTTAGGACGGAACGATGAAACGAATCGTATTCAAAAAAAAGCATGCTCTGGAATGGGAAAACGTCCCTGAACCGAAAATCTCCGGAAACAACCAGGCGATCGTACGCCCCATCGCGGTCTCGCGCTGCGATTTGGATCTGCCGATCATAAAAGGACAGACCTTGTTCCGGCCCGGGATTCCCATCGGTCACGAATTCGTGGCGGAAATCGAGGAGACCAGTCCGGAAATCTCCGGGGAATTTCCCAAGGGGACCAAAGTGATCATTCCCTTTCAGATTTCCTGCGGACTGTGTTCGGATTGTACGACGGGTCATTCCAAGGCCTGCACCTCCGTTCCGTATGCGAGCCATTACGGAATGGGCTCCTCCGCGAAGGAGTTCGGAGGCGCGTTGTCCGAAAAACTTTGGGTTCCGTTCGCCAAACAGATGTTAATCCCCATGCCGTCCGATACGGATCCGATCGCACTGGCGGCGATCAGCGACAACATAGTCGAATCCTGGAAACTCGTGGGACAATGGCTCGATAAAAAACCGAACTCCCCCGTAATGATTTTGGGCGGTTTCGCGAGCAGCATCGCCTTATACTCCGCGTCTTTGGCGGTCGGGATGGGCGCCTCCGAGGTTTTATATCTGGATAACGACCAGGAACGTCTGCGGATCGCCGAATCGATGGGAGCGAACGCGGTCCATTATTCCGTTCTTCCCAAATCCTGGGAAAAGAAATTTCCGATCGTGGCCGATTGTCACGGCACCAAGGAAGGAATGGATTTTTCTCTGAAGTCCATCTCCACGGAGGGAATCTACGGAACGGCCTCCATATTCTGGACCAATAAATTAGAAATTCCTTATTTAGAATTATATAATACGGGAGCGGTTGTAAAAATCGGAAGGGTGGATTCCCGGGAACATATCCCCGAAATTCTGAAAAAAATCTCCGAGAAAAAAATCCAACCCGAAAAGGTGGTGACGAAAACCTGCAGTTTCGAGGAGGCCGTCGACGCCTGGCTCGAACCGGCGATCAAGTTGGTCGTCGAAATGGATCGGACTTAAGTAAAGGTGGTCGCCGATAGGAAATGCCGCTTTCCGATTCGGCGCGAAGACTCTTATGGACGGGTCCGATTTCACCGGAATCATGCTCAGAATTTCGAACGACCGGTGCCGATGCCGGAACTTCGATCTTTGGTTTCGGGAAGCGGATCCGTCCTTTTTTTATTCCGGACGGGTATAGGGTGATTCATCCCAACGGGAACCGTTCCCGGATTCCAAAACGGAATTGAATCCCGATTTTACTTTTATCCATTGGTAGAATGTTCCGGATTCCGCTTTGTGTGTTCGTCCTTCTATCACTGCTCTTCTCCTTTTGCAAGCCAGGGTCGATTTATAATCCGGCAATACCGTTTTCTACGGCATGGATGGAATTCCAAACCGTAGCCTGTGTGCTCGGCTCACCGAGCGGACTTTTGGGCAAGGATTGTGTCGGATCGTTTGCTCTGGGTCAGAAGGACGTTTTTTCGATTTCGGAAATGCTCACTGGATTGGGTGGAAATAACGGAGGACTCAAGTTGACCGTTTCCCCGATTTCCAATCTAAGGGAACGGGTGATTTTGACGGATACGGACAGTCTTCGGATTCTGATTTGGAATTCGATTCCCTCCGATTTCTCTCAATCTCCGGACCTGGTTCTCGGAACGGCGGATCGTTTTTCCAATTCACAACTCGCGACGTTTTTCCTTCCTGCGGATCGAAAACTGTTACGGATCCCCGAATCGGCGTGCAGCTGCAACGGTCAAATTTTTATTTCCGATTCCGGATTCAACCGGGTTCTCGTTTTTAACGAGCCTACGTTCGGCCCGTACCCGGACGCTTCCTTCGTCATCGGCCAACCGGACTTCGTTACCGTTTCCGCAAACACAGGAGGCATCAGCGCAAAAAGTTTGAACGGTCCCAGCGGAATCGACTGTTTTCAAAACAAGCTATACGTCGGGGACAGCACCAATGCGCGGATCCTCGTCTACGATCTCCCGATCGTCTCCGATTTTCCCGCGGCTTCCGTCGTTTTAGGACAACCCGACTTTACGAGTGTGAGCGTTTTCACCGCCGCGGACAACACGTTATCCACGTCGATCCAGGACTTGTTCGTTTCCGCCGAAGGTCTTTTCGCGACGGACACCGGATTTTCCCGCGTATTGGGCTGGTCTCTGAATTCGATTTCCGATTTCGCGGGAGCTGCCGTGGTCTTCGGCCAACCCAACTTCACGGCGGATATAGGCACGAGCGGTCAGGGGAATCTGCAATCCCCCGCTTCGGTGGGGGTTTATTCCGGTAAATTATTTATTTCAGATACGTTCAACAACAGGGTGATCGGCTCCAACTCGATTCCCGATCTCTCTTCGGGAGGTCCCTATTCGGGAAACAATTTCGATTTCGCGTTGGGCCAGCCGGATTTCGTCTCGAGTTCCTCCGACGGAGGCTCCGGAACGACCAACGCGAGCGGAATGCAGTTTCCGATCGGAATCGTATATTCCGGCGGGGAACTTTCCGTCTTCGACGGAGCGAATTATAGAATTCTAAAATTCAATTCTTCTAATTTAGTTTCCGCGTTTTCCGGCGCTTCGCTCGTTCTTCCGAATTCGATATTCGGCCAATCGACCGCCTCGGGCGATCTCCCTTTCGGAGGAAACCTCTCCCCCTTCTCCTTATATCCGTCTTCCGTCGCCTCGGACGAAAACCGTCTCTACGTTTTGGAACCGAGCAAACACAGGATCCTTGTTTGGAACCGGATGCCGATCGGAGGTATGGAACCTCCGGATTTCGTTTTAGGACAACCCGATTTTTTCTCCACCGCAGCCAACGGGGGCGGCCCCGTCGGTCCTTTCGGCTTAGCCTTTCCGCAAAGGATTCTGTTTCGGAACGGTTATTTTTTCGTAGTGGACAACGGCAACAATCGGATCTTGGTTTGGGATCACGCCCCGGTTTCCTCTTCGGACGCCCCTTCTTTCGTTTTGGGACAACCCGATTTTATCACAGGAATCGCAGGAGGACTTTCCCCCTCTTCCCTCAATCTTCCCATGGACGTGGATTTTTCGGACGGTAAATTACTGGTGGCCGATTCCGGATTCAATCGCGTTTTGATTTGGAATTCCATGCCCGCCGTAAACGGCGCGGCGGCCGATCGCGTTTTGGGTCAGGACGATATGGTCACCGGCAATTCCGGTACGGTCGCCGCAAATCGATTTTCCAATCCCGGCGCGATTCGTTATAGGGAAGGAAAAATAGTCCTTTCCGTTTCCAACGAAAACCGAATTCTCATTTGGAACACGTTTCCGAATGCGAACGGAGCTCCCGCCGACGTAGTGTTGGGCCAACCGAACTTCACGGGTTCCTCCAGATTCAACGGGGCAGGAAACGGTTCCGTTTTGATTTCGGCCCGGTCCTTGGGAAATCCGGATCATCTGGAAATCCTAAACGGTTCTTTGTATGTCTCGGACAGCGGTTCTCTTCGGATTCTGATTTGGAATTCGATTCCGACCGCGACTTTTGCGGACGCGGATCGGGTTTTCGGGCAATCGAATTTTACGGAAGGTTATCCCAACCGTTCCGGAACCAACGCGACCGGTCTCAACTTTCCGAAAGGTTTTACCTTCGCGGGCGGACGATTTTGGATCGCGGATTCCGAAAACAGAAGGGTTTTGAACGTAAAGAATCTGTAATTTTCTTTTTTTTAATGCGAAGTCTTCCGGGTACGATCCGGAAATTTCTTGCCGTTTTCGGTTTAGGAAATTAATTTCTTTTTATGATCCGAACCGCCGTTTCCCGCATTCTAATTTTCTGTTGTCTGGGATGTTCCCAGTCGATCTACAATCCGGCGGTTCCGTTTTCGAACGCATGGTTCCAGCAACAAATCCTTGTTTGTTGGTTGGGTTCCTCGTTCGGACTTTTGGGGGACCGTTGTATTTATCCGAACGCGATCGGTCAAAACGATACCGTCTCCAATCTGAACGTCCGCTTCGGAACCTCGGTCGCGACGATGAAACTCGCGTTCAACCCTCTTACCGGTCTGCGAGAACGCGTGATTTTATCGGAGGAACCCAGCGGTAGGGTGCGGATTTGGAATCGACCTTCCGCAGTTTTGAATACGATTCCCGACGCGGTCATCGGCGCGGCGGACGTCGACACGACCTCGTTCTTTAACAATTCCCGATTACCGGAGGCGAGGATCATCGGAGGCGCGTATCGAACCTGCAGCTGCGGAGGACAGATTTTCGTGACCGATTCGAACTTCAACCGCGTTCTGGTTTGGAACGAACCCGTTTCCGGAACGTATCCGTCCGCGTCTTTCGTTTTGGGACAACCCGATTTCACTTCTTCCACGGCGAACAACGGAGGATTGGGTCCGAGTTCCCTCAACACTCCGGAGGGAATCGATTGTTACCAAAATCGCCTTTATGTGGGAGATTCCTCCAACGGAAGAATTCTGATTTATTCCCTACCCGTCGTCTCCAACTTTCAAGCAGCCGTCGGGATCTTGGGTAAGTCCTCGTATACCGATTCGAGCTCGGGAATTCCCGCGCAGAACCGAGTGGGCAACCGTCTCGCGGATATTTTCGTTTCGGAGGAAGGATTGTATCTCACGGACACCCTCAACTATCGCGTGTTAGGTTGGAATCTTTCCACGCTGAGCGACGGAGCTCCGGCCAAATTCGTCCTCGGACAGGCGGACTTCGTCTCGGGGGGAATCGCCGCCACGAGCGGGAATACTCTCAGCTCCCCTTCTTCCGTTTTTGTGGGAGAAGGGAAACTGCTCGTTTCCGATTCCGACAACAACCGAATGATCGGTCTGAACACGATTCCCAATCTGAACGGATCGGACGTCATAGGCGGGAACTTCGATTTTATCTTAGGACAACCCAACGCGGCCAACGGTTCCGTGGACGGAGGTTTGGCTTCGATCGGGCCTTCCGGTATGAGCAACCCATCCGGCGGATTTTTCTCGGGCGGGGATTTGTATGTTATGGACGGAAGCAACAGCAGAATCGCCGTTTGGAATCAAAACACGCTTTCCTACGCGGGAACGGAGTTCGTCGCAGCGGATCGAATTTTCGGACAGAGCAAACCCACCACCGGTTTCGACAACAACGGGAATCCTAGAAAAGATTCCATCAATCCCGTTTCCGCTGCCACGGACGGAACCCGTCTGTATGTGGTCGATAATCTGAGGAATCGGATTTTGGTTTGGAATCGGATTCCCCTGGAAAGCGGACCCGTTCCGGATTTCGTTTTGGGACAACCCGACTTGGACGGGGATCAACCGAATGCGGGAGGCCCCGTGGGACCGTTGACCTTCAATCGGCCGGGCAAAATCAAAATCGTCGGAGGGAAATTTCTGCTCGCGGATCAATCCAACGAACGCGTGTTAGTCTGGGATCATCCCCCCGCTCATCCTGCGGACGCGCCCGCTTTGGTGATCGGACAACCTAATTTTACCACCAACACGCCGATCCTTTCTCCCACTGCGGACTCGACCGGTTCTCCGATCGATATGGACACGGACGGAACGAAGTTGGCCGTCGTAGACAGCCGTTTTTCCCGCGTGATGATTTGGAATACGTTTCCTACGCTCAACGGAGCTTCCGCGGATGTGGTCGTGGGAAGGGTCGATTTTTTGGACAACAGCGCTGCGGGACCGCCCGACGCATTCAACCTTTTGGATGCGAACGGAGTTTTGTTTTACCGTGGAAAGTTGATCGTTTCGGACGGGGAAGGAATTCGGATAAAAATCTGGAACCAGATTCCTACGGCGAATTATTCCCCCGCCGATCTGGTCTTGGGTCAACCCGATATGAACACCGCGATTCCGAACAACGGTCTAGGATCGTTTCCCCCGTTCGTAAACGAAAGATCCTTGGCGTTTCCGTATTTTCCGTTCATCCTAAAGGATTCCCTTGCGGTCGTGGATCTTGCGAGCAATCGAATCCTCGTTTGGGATACGTTTCCGACGGCGAACTACGCGCCGGCCGGTCGTGTTATCGGACAACCGAATTTTTATTCCGCATATGCGAATTCCACCGGAATCGGACCGTATTCCCTAAGCGCGCCTGCGGGAGCGTTTTACGAGAAGGAAAGACTTTGGATCGTGGATGCGTTCAACTACCGCATTATCAGTTATCCGTATTGAGATGAGATCGATCCGCGGAGGAATTCGGAGTCGCAATCGTTTCGATATGCGTTCGTAGAAAACGAAACGAAAAACGAAAGCGGAGGTAAAATCGAAATGGCGTCTAACGTTCCAAAGTGGCGCTCATCGAACCTTTGGAATTGGACATTCTAGGATCCGCGCCGTAAGTCAAGATGCGCTCCTGCACGTGTTCCGCGTGTTCGAATTCCCCCGAAAAAACCACGGTACGTTTTTCCTGATCCACTTGCACCGCGTGTAAAAACGCCTTCTCCACGGTCATCGTACAGATTTCCACGAGCATCTCGATCACGTATTCGTAGGTGTGTTCGTTATCGTCCCAAAGAACGACCCTCCACGGTCCTCCCGTGGATTCGGTGGAATCCTCGGTAATTTCATTCAGATCCGGAGTTTGTGTGCTCGCCATCTCGCCAATCTTACCCGAAACTACCGTAAAGAATTTTATCGGCAGGAAACTTCCCTTCGTAATTTTTACTTTTTAAGCTGGATCGCCTTTTTCGCGGCTTCAACGATATTCGGGGAACGCAGTCCGAAGTAATCCAAAAGTTCCTTCCAGGTTCCGGACTTTCCGAATTGATCCTTCATGCCCACCTTAAGAACGCGGACGGGATGTTCTTCGGATAAAAATTCGCTCACCGCGGATCCGAGACCGCCGATCACGTTGTGCTCTTCACAAGTAACCACCGCGCCGCATTGTTTTGCGTATTTAAGGATCGTTTCCCGATCGATCGGTTTGATCGTCGCCATATTCAACAACGCGGCTTCGATTCCCTCTTTGGAAAGCGCATCCACGGCCTTCATCGCTTCGTTCACGATGACTCCGTTGGCGATGATCAGAACGTCCTTACCTTCGCGCATCACTTCGGCCTTACCGATCTGAAACCGGTAATTCTCCCGTTCGATCACGGGAACGTTCGGACGACCGACGCGAACATAGACTGGACCTTTGTAGTCGGCTATGGCATGAATGACTTGTTTGCACTCGTTGTAGTCGGAAGGACAGATCACGGTCATTTCCGGAATGGCCCGCATGATCGCAAAATCTTCGATACACTGGTGGGAAGCGCCGTCCTCTCCGACGGTGATTCCTCCGTGGGAGGCCACGAGTTTTACGTTTAAAAAGGGATAAACGACGCTGTTGCGGACCACTTCCCAAGCCCTTCCCGAAAGGAACATGGCGAAGGAGGAAGCGAAGGGAATCAAACCCGAAAGAGCCAATCCCGCCGCGTGACCGACTAAGTTCTGTTCGGCGACTCCCACGTTGAAAAAACGGTCGGGATACGCTTTTGCGAACTTATTGGTTTTGGTGGAACCGGAAAGATCCGCGTCCAAAACGACAACTTCTGGACGAGACGCTCCCAATTCAAACAATGCGTCCCCGTATCCGTCCCGGGTCGCCTTTTCGGTTGCGGTGGCTGTGCTCGGAGCTCCCATTCTTTTCTTAACCCTTCAACGCCGCGGCTTTGTCGGTTTCTTCCCAGGTAAAGGTGGAACCCTTTCTGCCGAAGTGACCGTACGAAGCGGTTTCCCTATATTTTCTTCCTTTTTCCAGAAGTTTGAGGGATTCGATGATTCCTCTCGGAGTGAGTTTGAAGTTGGCGCGAATACGTTTCACCAATTCCTCTTCGCTCACTTTACCGGTGCCGAACGTATCCACGTGAACCGAAACCGGCTCCGCGACTCCGATCGCATACGCGAGCTGGACCTCGCACTTGTCCGCGAGACCGGAAGCCACCACGTTTTTCGCGATATAACGTCCCATATACGCCGCGGAACGATCCACTTTGGAAGGATCCTTACCGGAGAAAGCTCCCCCTCCGTGTCTTCCGTAACCGCCGTAAGTGTCCACGATGATCTTTCTACCGGTAAGACCGGCGTCTCCGTGCGGACCTCCGACTATGAACTGTCCCGTAGGGTTGATAAAATATTTCGTATTCACGAGAAGATTTGCGGGAATGACCTTCTTGACGCATTCTTCGATGACGGATTCTTCGATCTGTTTGTGAGTAACGTCGGGAGAATGTTGCGTGGAAATGACCACCGTGTCGATGCGAACCGGTTTTCCGTCCTTGTATTCGACGGTTACCTGGGACTTAGCGTCCGGTCTTAGGAATTTCAGTTTGTTGCCGTGTCTGAGACCGGCGAGATGTTTTACCAATTCGTGCGAATAATAGATCGGCATCGGCATCAGTTCCGGGGTTTCGTTGATCGCAAAGCCGAACATCAGACCTTGGTCCCCGGCTCCTTGCTCCTTGAACAAACCTTCTCCTTCGGTGACGCCTTGGGATATATCGGGGCTTTGCGCGTGTACGTGTGCGGAAACCACCGCGAAATCGGCGTCGAATCCCATCGTAATATCGTTATAACCGATTTCTCGGATCACGTTTCTAGCGATCTCCTGCGCGTCCACCTTTCCCTTGCTCGTAATTTCACCGGCGATGACCACGAGATTGGTGGTGACCAAAGTTTCGCATGCCACTCTGGATTTAGGATCCTGTTCGAGATAGGCGTCGAGAACCGCATCGGAAATCTGATCACAAACCTTATCGGGATGACCTTCCCCTACCGACTCCGATGTAAAAATAAAATCTTTCAAAGACATCTGTTCTTCCTGATGGATGTGAGTGACCGGACCGCTTCAACGCCGAACCCGCCCTGATCCCAAAAACCCACGCATTCGTCCGGTGTCAAGAAGATCCAAACTATGTTCCCTTGGGATTCGGGAACAAATTGAACCTTCGTTTAAGAATTGAATTGAACGCAAAGACCCCTCGAGCGATTTGAGAAACAATGAAAATTCGAGTCTCGGACATCAAAGTAAAGAATCGGATCCGCAAGGATCTAGGGGACCTTCGTCCTTTGAAAGAATCCATTCAGAAGCTGGGATTGTTACATCCTATTTTGATCGATCTGGACAATACCTTGATCTCGGGAGAACGAAGATTGGAAAGCGTTCGTATGCTCGGCTGGGAATACGTGGACGTGCGGATCGTGGACATTCGGAATA
>NZ_NPEF01000299.1 GCF_002811955.1 Leptospira ellisii | reverse complement strand
GATTGTATTCCAGTTTGGCCTTTTCGAGCGCGCCGGCGTCGGGAACCGTGCGGAAAAAAGGCTTGGAAATCCGGAGCCGGTCCGATACATAAAATGAACGTTTTATGGGCCTTCTCCGGATTCGATCGATCTTCGTTTTACTCGTGTTAGTCGTCGGCGCGATATACGCCGAGGAACCTTCCTCTCCGATATCCCCGCCTCCGGGCAACAATCGGGAGGAAAACGGCGAGATCCATAAGGATAAGGACGCCGCCTCCCTCGACAAGGAATACTACGAATACTATTTCCGCACGGTTCCCGACGCCGGCGCGCTCGAAAAGGCCAAACTGGAATACAATCTGATCCGGTCCTTCAAACTCGAACTGAGAAAAAGGGAACCCTCCACCTCCCAGGAATACCTCAAAAACATCAACGCCTCCTCGATCCGCTACGAAAGGGTATACGGGGATTCCATTTGGATGCGCGGAATACGGGGGCAGCTGCAACATATTAAATTTCAGGAATATATGTACATCGTAATATACGACAAATATTTCTGCTATATCTCGTACGAATTGAATCCGTATAAATACGTTATGGAGCCCTTCCAGGTTCAGCTGATCTTTAAGAAGGAAAATCCGTTCTACATCAAGCTGCCCGACCCTTGAATACGCGGTAATAGGATCCGATCAGGATCAATATCCCCGAAAAACAAAGACCGGTCAGTGAAAACGTCTCCATAAAATCGAAGTCGTTCACGAACAGGGAATTTTTTTTGATCCGTGCTAACACCCGGATCTTTCCGAAGGTTTCGAAAGTGCGACGCCGCACTTCGATGCTGTCTCCGACGCGGAGTCTACGGTAGAGATTTTCGTCCACTTGTTCGGTGATCTCGTGCAGTTTGCCGGTTTCGTCCGGAACGCGATACGACACGACGTAGGCGCGTCTTCCCGATTTCTCCACTCGCACGGATTCGGTAAGGGTTCCGAATACGGTTTCGCCCGGTTCGCGCAGTCGATGATAGACTTCGTCCAGATGTCGGTTTTCGGAGGAGATCCTCAGATAAAAGGGGAAAAAGAACAAAAGCGCACCACACCCAAGTATCAGAAGGATCTTATAAAACGGGGTGGAATATTCTGAATTCATGCGGACCGAAAGTCTATCGTTCTTAACGTGATAGTTTTCCATCGCTTCGGATTATTACAACCAGATAAAATGGGATCCGTTCGGGAATTTCAGGATGGCGAGCAAACTCCCGTTCCGAAAAACTCGACTCATGAGATTCTCCCGTTCACGCTTTCTCACGTACATAGGCAAAGGCGCCGCGGCTCTGGCTCTCGCAAAGTCAGGCGTATTGTCCGCTTCCGCCAAAAAGATCGGCCGTCTCGACGGCGACGTTCGCAATGCGGGAAGTTTTCCGGATTTTAAACCCGTCGTTCCGAACGACTCCGATTCGTTGATTCTCCCGTCCGGATATCGTTACGATACGATCGCCCTTTACGGCGATAGGATCAACCGAGCCGGAGATACGTTCGGTTTTAACTCCGACTTCAACTGTTATCTTCCGTTCGCGAGTAAGAAGGACAACGGTCTTTTGTGGAACAATCATGAAACGTTAGGCGTCTTGGAATACTACGTGAACGGATACGATTCGCAGAAACCCGGACCCAATCTGAGGACCGATAAACAGATCGAACAATATCTTTATTCCCTCGGAGGATCGATCGTCCGCATATCCAAACGGGACGGGATTTGGAAAGCGGATCCGGATTCCAAATACGGTAGAAGAATCCACGGTATGACCGAATTCCGTCTAACGGGCCCCGCCGCGGGGAGTCCGGCGATGGACAACAAAGACCGCGTCTACGGCACGTTCGCCAATTGCGCCGGAGGTCTTACGTTTTGGAACACGGTTCTTTCCTGCGAAGAAAACGTGGAGTGGGTGGTGGAGGCCTGCAAACTTCCCGACGAAAAACATTACGGATGGGTGATAGAAGTCGATCCGTTCCGTCCGGATTCCGTTCCCGTCAAACACACCGCCTTGGGAAGATTCTCCCATGAAAACGCGGCCACCGTTGTTTCGCCTAACGGTAAATTGACGGTATACATGGGGGACGACGCGAAAGATCAGTTCGTTTATAAATTCGTCTCCAAAGGTTCGTTCGACGCGGGCGCGGGTCCGGCGAATTCCCGCCTTTTGGAGGAGGGGACGCTCTACGCCGCGGACTTCGAAAAAGGCACGTGGATTCCGCTGGATTTCGAGTCGACGGACAAACTCAAAAACGCGAAGAAGGAAAACGGAGAATCGATGTTCTCTTCGCAAGCGGACGTTCTCGTTCATTGCAGGGCGGCCGCCAAACTCGTCGGCGCGACTCCTATGGATCGCCCCGAGGATATCGAGATTCATCCTTTGGACGGCACGGTTTTTATCGCGATGACCAACAACGACAAACACGGCAATTTTTTCGGTCAGATCGTGAGAATTATGGAGAAAAACGGGGATCATTCCTCGCTCGAATTCGACTACGAGGTTTTCGCGGCGGGAGGGAAGGGTTCCGGTTTCGCCGCGCCGGATAATATGGCCTTCGATAAAAGCGGAAACCTGTGGATGGTCACCGATATCTCGGCCGCGAACTTAAACAAATCCGTATATAAGAAATACGGCAACAACGGTATGTTCGTGATTCCCACCTCCGGTCCCCAAAACGGGAAGGCGTTCCAATTCGCGTCCTCTCCGGTCGGAGCGGAATTCACCGGGCTTTGGTTCACTCCCGACGAAAAGGAACTTTTCGTCTCCGTTCAACATCCCGGAGAAACGACTTCGGATTTCCGCAAACCTACGAGCCGCTGGCCCCACGGAGGCGACTCCGATCCGAGACCGGGGGTGGTCGCCATCTATCTCAAATGATCGGGGTTTATTTTCCGGCTATTTGAATCGCTTCGGCTTCCGTTTCGAGGTGCGTAAACGGTTTCCACAGTCCGAGCAGGTTGAAGATTTGAATCACCTTTTCGGACGCTTCGGTGAGAAGAAGTTTTTTGCCTTCGTTGGAAAGTTTGTTTCTCAGTTCGAAAATCGCGCGGATTCCGGAACTCGAGATGTATTTCAATTCCGACAGGTTGAGGATAACCACGTCCGGATGGGGAGGATCTATGATTTCCTTTTTGAAGTCCGTGAAGCTGCTTTCGTCCAATCGTCCGTCCAAGGCGTGGACGAAAATTCCCGCAGACGTTTCCTTCGTTTTGATGTTTAATTGACTCATGCTTTACGAACCACTACGTGTAATTTTTTTTCGGAAAGGCTAAACTCAGCTTTCGCGCCGGGCGGAAAATCGTAAATCGTTTCCGCAAGCGAGTCTATAGAAATTCCGCCTTTCATCTCCGAGATCAGACTGAAACGATCCGTGACCGTGAAATGGTCCAGGGTATAACGGGTATGTTCTTTTTTTCGGAGTTCTCTACAATAGACTTTAAAAAAAGGAGATTGTTTGTCAAAACTTGTATCCGTATTTTCACAGGACATAACCCAACCCGTGGAACCCGCTCCCGTGTAAACCAAAAGTCCGGAACATTTCTGTTCCTCCATTTCGTTTCCGCGGCAGATCAAAAACCGGCTCGTAAGATCCGGACTGTTGTTGCGTATGGAAATTTCGCTGATTCCCTGCAGGGTATTGACCATTCTGCCGTCCGGATAATCGATTTTCACCGAAATCAAAGGCCATTCCTCGATTTGTGCGTTCGCCCAGCCGGTTTCCAAGGCTTCCTTTAAATCCTCCACGCGAAAGGAAAGAAGCGCCCCCACGGAAGTGGGCGGATCGGAATTACAACCCAATACGAGCGTATCGACTGCGTGATGCGCCACATACGTGAAATGGTTGTCCCCTCCGAGCGCGATCACGAGATCGAAACCGGACGGGGGGTGTTCGTCCATCGATTTGCGGAAGATGAATGTACCGTCCGGAAAAAGCCGCTTGAGGGTTTCCCGATTGGAGATTTGCCGCAGGTGCGACTCGTGGATTCTCGCAAAGGAATCGTTCTGGATCTTATAGATTTTTTGGATTTCCTCCAAAGAACCCCATTCCTCCAGATCGAGTTCGAACTTGGTGCGTTTCCCCAAAATGAGAACCCGTTTGATGGATTTCAATCTC
>NZ_NPEF01000298.1 GCF_002811955.1 Leptospira ellisii | reverse complement strand
GCGATCGGAATCATCGCCGGAGTTCTGGTTTCTCCGATAGAAGATTTATTAGAAAAACTTAAAATAGACGACGCAGTCGGAGCCGTTCCCGTTCACCTCGGAATGGGGATTTTCGGAACGATCTGCGTGGGAATTTTCGGCGATCTTAAGATATTGAACTCCGGATTAACCAGATGGGGACAGATCCAAGTTCAATTGACGGGAATCGTTTCCATAGGCGCGTTTGCGTTCGGAACTTCCTTTTTATTCTTTTCGATCATCAACCGTTTTTTCAAACTCAGGGTCGATCCCGAAGAGGAATACCAGGGGTTGAATATTTCGGAACACAAGGCGACCACGGAACTCATCGATCTTTTTTTGGTGATGGAACATCAGAAACGAACGGGCGATTTGAGCTACGATGTTCCGGTGGAACCGTTCACCGAGGTCGGCCAGATCGCGGATCGTTACAATCAGGTTTTGGGGACGGTGCGGAACACCCTCGACGAAAACGAAAAGGCCAGAAAAGAACTGGCGAAAGCCTATGCGAAGGTGCAGAAGGAACAGGAACGGGCGGAAAAACTTCTTCTCAACGTATTGCCTAAAACGATAGCGGATAAACTTAAGAAAGACAGTTCTGTGATCGCGCAGAGTTTCAGCGAAGCGACGATCCTATTCGCGGACATCGTCGGATTCACCGAAATAGCGGGCATGTTCCATCCCGAAAAAGTGGTTCGTATTCTCAACAAGGTCTTTTCCGCATTCGATCTGATGGCGGAAAAATACGGACTGGAAAAAATCAAAACGATCGGAGACGCCTATATGGTCGTAGGCGGACTTCCCCAACCGAGAAAGAACCATACATTAGCGATCGCTCATATGGCCTGGGAAATGATGGATCTTTTAAAACGGTTCAGAATCAAGGAAGGCAACCTCAAATTGGACATGCGGATCGGAATCAACACCGGTCCCGTGGTCGCCGGCGTCATCGGTACGAAAAAATTCATCTACGATATTTGGGGAGACGCGGTAAACGTCGCCAGCAGAATGGAATCGCACGGTTTGAGCGGGCAAATCCAAGTGACTCCGAGCACCGCCGAATTGATCTCGGAAGAATTCCATATGGAAAAACGGGAAGACGTCGAGATCAAAGGCAAAGGAAGGATCGATACGTTCCTTTTGACCGGACGTAAAAAAGATCCTTCCGAAGATCTGTTTTTCGGCTTCAGGAATTAGCGGCCGTCTCCGCACGTTCGGCGGATTCGGATTTTTCGGAAGATTCCTCGCAGGCTTTGGAGGCTTCTTCCGCAAGATGATCCAAACCTTCTCCGTTTACTTCTTCCGAATCGGAAGGAGCCTCGGCGGAAGCGGTCGCAACAGCGACGGGTTCCGTCGAACTCAAATTCGCTTCCGCTTCCTTGCTGATTTTAAGACATTGACTGAGAATCGTAAAATCGTAGACGATCGTCTTAAAAACGTTGAAGAACAGTTTCGGATTTAGGGTCAACACGCGGTACAAAAGATTCCGGTCGATCGAAGTCAATACCGCCACGTCGTCCACGGCCTTTACGGAAAAAACCCTCAGATTGGACCCGATCAAAGAAGAAAGATCGAGAAGATCTCCCGGATGATAATCTCTGACTTCGGATTCCACGCCGTCTCGAGTCGTTCTGCAGAGCACGAGCTTTCCCTGAAGTACGAACCATAATTTTTCGGAAGCCGGTTCGCCGGAGTGAAACAGATATTTTCCTGGCGGATAATAATTGCTGAGATGACCGTAGATTCTCGAAATTACGCCGAGGTTGTGGATTCTGCAATGTTCGTAATCGGCTGCGAACTCCAAATGCGACGGATCGATTTTGACGAAGCGGAATAGTTTAGAAAAATATAATTCTTCCCTATAGTGCCTGCTCGCGGCGGTAAGCAGCATCCGAAACATGAACTTCGGATTTTTTTGAATCATGTTCTCCATGATACGGCTGTCCAAGGAGATCAAGCGGACTCCGTCGGTCGCGGCGATCGCTGAAGCGGTCCGTTTGCCGCCCGTAAGAAGCGCCATTTCGCCGAAGAAGTTGTTCTCGCCGATCCTGCAGATCGCACATTCCTTGTTGTCGATCGTCTCCGAAAGAACCACGGATCCTTTGGAAATGAAGAACATCTGATCCTTGGAAGGATCCCCTTGACGAAAAATAATCTGACCTCTGGAATAGTCGATCGGTTGGATATGATTGAGCAAATTAGGAGATTCTGGCGCCATAAGTTATCGTTTCTTTTTGGAATTTCTACAAACAGACGAAGTGATTCGGACGATTCTTCAAAGGAGAATGAAAAAAAGGCGAAAACGGTCGAGATATAACCCGAATGGATTACGAACTACTTAATTATAAAATAAATTGCCTTATTCTTAAAATAGATTTGTTAAAAAGGAACCGTTTGACTCTTTGAACTTCGATTAAAACGATGGATGGGGGGATCTTGTATGTCCATAGAAACCGAAAAAGACTTGGTCGGATTAAAAAAAATCGGCCGTATCGTAGGACTCGTGTTAAAGGAAATGAAAGCCTTTGCTAAACCGGGAATGTCCACCAAGGATTTGGATGATTTCGGCTTCAACCTCCTTTCGCAATACGGTGCGAAATCGGCTCCGAAGATCACTTACGATTTTCCCGGAACGACCTGTATCAGCGTAAATCGGGAAGTCGCCCACGGAATTCCCTCTTCGAAAAAAATCTTAAAAGAAGGCGATCTCGTAAACATAGACGTTTCCGCGGAATTGGACGGATATTTCGGAGACAACGGAAGTTCTTTCGTACTCGGAAAAGGACATCCCGTATTCGATTCCCTCGTAAACTGCTCACGCACTTCGCTTTACAAGGGCTTGTCGGCGGCCCGATCCGGAAATCGGATCAGCGACATCGGAAAGGCGATTCATCACGAAGCCAAATCCAACGGATTCACCGTAATCAAAAATTTAATGGGACATGGAACGGGCGGCAGCCTCCACGAGGCGCCGAAATACATCCCTTGTTACGAAGACAAAAGATATTCGCAAATCCTCAAAACGGGAATGGTGCTGGCGATAGAAACGTTCATTTCGACGCGTTCCGAATTCGCGGTGGAGACCTCCGACGGTTGGACGTTGGTCGCGCGGGACGGAAGTTACGTAGCGCAACAGGAACATACGATCGTCGTTACGGAAAACGAACCGATTCTTTTGACCGCGAGCAACGGAATTTAAAAGAATATTCTAAAATTCTAATTTTTTTCCGATGGGAAACGATCGATTCTAACCAAGTAGCCGGTTTCCCCTGAAGCACGGAATAATACGCACTTGAATTTAATTTTGTTTTTCGATTCCACATTGAGATTAGGATCCGGAACATGCATCTTCATTTTAGAATTCTTAAGATCTCCGTCTTAACGACGATTTTTCTTTCTTTCGGTTCCGCGTTCGCACACAAAGGAAAACCCACTTTCGTGCTGGAGGAGTTTTCGAGACTGACGGATCGAATCGACTTGGAAAACGAAAATCGCACCGACGTTTCGGCGCTGGAAACCCTTCTCGAAAAAGGAGGGGAAAAGGAAAAAGATTCCGAAGTTTTCCGCAAAGCGCTTCCACTCGTCAGGACCTTGGGTCGAACGTCCGATCCGAAAATAAAACAAAAATTATATTCCGATCTCGTTTCCCTATTCGAAAGGATTCTGGGTTATCACGATCGTTCCGGGGCGATTCTCTATCATTGTCCTAAATCCGGCAAAGAGTGGATCACGAATTCTCCCAACGTTCAAAACCCCTTTGATCGCAGGAATCCTTCCTGTATTCAGAAAATGGAATAAAGCCGACGGAAAACCCGACGACCTAATCCATTTCCTCCAGTCTTTTGAAATCCAATTTCGTCAAAAAATCAAGAGAAGCGGTGATTTTTTCGGGGGACCAGCTCCACCACTGCAATTTTAAAAGTTTCTTCTGGACCTCCTGAGAAAATCGTTCTCGTATGATTCGTGCTGGATTTCCGGCGACGATTGTATAATCCGGGACGTCCCGTGCCACGACGGAATAGGCGCCGATGATCGCTCCGTCTCCGATCTTTACACCCGGTAAAATCACCGTGTTGGTTCCGATCCATACGTCGTTGCCTACGATCGTATCGCCTTTATCGGAAAATTCT
>NZ_NPEF01000297.1 GCF_002811955.1 Leptospira ellisii | reverse complement strand
TTTCGCAGTTGTTCTTGAATCGGCTGAAGAAATAATCGCTCAAATCGTAGGCGCGGATCAGATTTTGCGCGGCGATGGATTCCTCCACCATGCTGAGTATTTGAGCTTCTTCTAATTTTCTAGTATAACTGATTTCGGTGGATTTTCTCGACAAAAACCCCGGCCCTAAAAAACTGATGGGCCAAATTAATAGTGCGATCAAGGCGAGTTTCCAATCCAAAAGAAAAAGAAGCATCGTTCCGAAAACCGCCTCCAACAAAGGACCTAATCCCCACGGAATAAAGGCGAGTAACGCGTGCTCCAGTGCGGACAAATCGTTGAAAAAGCGGGAAAGAATGTCGCCGACCTTATTGTTGGAAAAAAAATCCAAACTCAATCGATCCAGATGTTCGTACATCTGCAGACGAAGGTCCTGAATGATTCTGGAGGAGGCCCAGTTATAAAGATAATCGCGTACCGTTCCGAGAACGGCGAACGTAATCGTTCCCACCGCGAGATAAGCTCCGATCCAATAAAGGGCGGATTGATTCCGATTGATCAGCGCTTCGTCGATCAGATATTTGAAGCTGAACGGAATACTCGCGTAGAAGCCTATTTCGAAACAGAGAAGACCGATGATTACGAAAATTCTTCCCTTATATTTTTTTACGAAACGGAAAAGACCGAAGATCAACAATCCGGGCGCGCCTTCGTTTTCGGAAGGGATCGTTTCTTTTTTCGGACCGGAAATCTTCCGTTTTTTGCCGAATCCCTTTTCCGTTTCCAGAGGAAGGGGTTCGGTTTTTCGAATGAGTTCCGAGATGTACTCGAAGGGTCGTTTCATAAGATTGTCGGAAAGATAACGTCGTTCTATTTTCGGCAAATATCTTTCATTTCCACTCTACTTTGACTGTTTTTCCGCGAAATTACGAAGCAAGAATTTTTCATCCGATAAGAGACAGAATACACCCGGAAAAGACTCGTTTTTTTAGAAACGGGCTATTATGTTTGTAACGCAGGCGGAAGAGATGATTCAATTTCACTATAAAGAAAACGACGGGCTTTATACGGTTACTTTAAAAACTTCGGAAACCGCCCCCGGAACGCTTCATAAAATGGTGAAAGCGATGTTTTTTATGGGATGGGAAATCGTATCCGGCGATATAGAGACGATAGAGGAAAAAGGTCAGCTTTTTAGTCACGACGTTTTCACGTTGAAGTCGGACGAAACGGATTCCAAAATTAAGGCGTCCAAGCTCGGCATCCTTATGACTTCGGTTTTCACAGAGGATTCGGCGTTGGAAGAACTCATCCATCATTCGAGCGAAATCGATCTTAGAAATACGTATCATCTCAGCAACGATTCCAAATTGGAATTCGAAGATATAGAGTCCGGTTCCAAGACGAGATTGTATCTGGAAGCTCCGGATCGTAAAGGCCTTCTTTATTTCGTAACGGGAGTGTTAAAGGAAAACGGAGTCAACATTCATTCCGCCACCATCCGGACCGATCGCAGCGGAAACCGCGCTCAGGATACGTTCCTACTTACCGATTCCAAAGGTACGGGATTCGCAGGTTCTTCGTTAGAGGACAGAATCAGCAGGAATATTCTCGAAGTAAGCTTGAATTCCTCGTGGAAATAAAGGGTTTAATAATTTTTTTCGTCTACTTGTAAAAATATTCGGTGCAAACGGCTCCCCCTGCCTTTTATTGGATCAAAATGGAATTCCGAAAGCGGTTATTTTTTAACGTTAGATGACTTTACGATTTTCGATTAAATTCCGCCTTGATTAACTTTCATGGACGCGCAGAAAGATTTACAGAAGTTCGATTTCACAGAGGAAATCATTCAACACTTTAAAGTGAATAGCATCATTCCCGTGGACTTCTACAATCGTAACGGGCAGATTCTGATCCATAAAAAAGAAAACGCCAACGGCGAGGACATCACCAAACTTCTAAAGTTCGAAAGTCAGGGAATTTACTTTCTTAAATCCGAATTCGAAAAAATCTCCGGCGGCGGTCAGCAAGGTTCCGGCGGGAATTCGGTCAACGGTCGCGAAGTCAGTTATACCAAGTTGGTCAATTCCGAGCTGACGGTAGACCTCGCCAGAAACGCCTCCTCGTTTTTATCCGAACTCAAAAAATTCCCGTTGAACGGCACGCAGGTCCGACAGCTCAACAAATCCATCGACGGGATCTTGGACGATTTTCGTTCCACCCCGGATATGGAAACCGGTCTGGTAAATATCATCGAAGTGATGAGCAGCGCGGGCGTTCCTATGGATTCCGAGATGCTGACGAAACGTACGGTCATCTCCATGGCCATGAAGGTAAGGGCGGGCAAAGCGTTTACCAAAACGGATATGGAACAGAAAAAAATCGATCAGATGAACCTGATGATGTCCTCCTATCTCGCCGATATCGGTTATACTCAGATGAAAATCCCCATGCAGAAGGATCTGAAGACCGAAGAGTTCGAATACATCAAAAATCATCCGATCATCAGCTATCTGATGGTCGCCAATCTTCCCGATCTTGAGGACAATATAAAAACCCTCGTCCTCAATCATCACCGTCCCCATAAGGGCGAAGGGATGAATAATAATTATCCTCAGCCGAAAATCCTGGTTCAAAAACTGAATCAATATAAGGATAAATACAAAGACGATCCTAAGCGGACCGTTCTCGTAGCCGATATCCAAAAACAGATCCGAAATATCCTTACCAACAATCTTCCCAGCGAGGATATAGGCGTGATATCTATCGCGGGGGAATTCGCTTCCCTGACGACGAGACAGGAATGGCGGGACGCTTACGAACCTCTCGTGGCGATGAAGTTGATTTTGAATAACAGTTTTTTTGCATATAACGAAAAAACGCTTCGTGATTTTTACGATCACATAGGTTTATCGCTCTGCAACAACCAACCCTTCATTCGGGAAGGGGATTTCGTCGTCGTGGTCACGCAGGATTCCAATCAAAAGGTTTTTTTCGAGGTTTGTATCATCCGTGAAATGTATAAAACGCTGATTCGACCCATGTTGGAACGGGTGGGAACGATACGGCCGAATTTCAGCAATATGGGTAAACTGAGGATTTCCGGTTTCGATCTTACTTCGTTCAAATTGGATCGAAGAAAGGCGATTTTCAATCTGGAAAAAAACCAGGATCCGCGCCGGATTATCTACGTTCTGGATCCGGAAATGGACGCCCGCTTTTACGAAGAACTGATCAAACAGACGGGCGAAATTCCCAAAGAACCCGCCTAAAAAATCCCCTTCTCCGTTCGATCTTTCGACGCTTTTCTAAGCGTAACTAAACGTGACGGCGGTATTACAACGTTGTGCGCGCTTGGTTCACGGTCCTTCGTTTCTACAATTTATTTCCAAGAAGGATTTTTCTCGGAATGACACAAAAATTTCGGGAATATGACACTCTTCTAAATAACTTTTTTCCATTCTTTTCGTCCTTTGATTAAGAAAAGATTGCAAAAAGGTTCCCTCGTACGGAATTCTTTTCCGAGTAAAGATTACGCCAATTTATAAGAAGAATTGAAATATGAGCAATAACTCACATTCTGTTAACAAGGAACTTCTGGAAAAGTTCGAATTCAATTCAGACGTCATTAAAAGTTTCATTTTACAGAGCGAAATTCCGGTAGATTTTTATAACAAGAACGGACAAATTCTGATTCATAAAAAATCCGACGCCTCCGAAGAGGATGTAAAACGTCTTCAGAAATTCGAAAGCCAAGGGATCTTTTTTCTAATTTCGGAAAAAGATAAATTCATCCAAACTAAAAGACCGGACTCGGTTAATGGAAGGGAAGTTTCCTTTACGAAACTCGTCAACACCGATCTTACGATCGCTTTGGCGAGGGAAGCGTCCGATCTTCTGGAGGAATTGAAACACTTTCCGTTAAACAACAATCATATTAGAAAAGTGCAAAAGGGTATCGACGAGATACTCGTGGATTTTAAGGCGAGTACGGATATGGAACTCGGCCTGGTGAACGTAATCGAAGTCATGAGACAGGCGGGCGTAAAAACCGATTCGGAAATCATGACCAAACGCACCGTCATTTCCATGGCGATGAAACTCAGAGGTATGAAGGCACTTAGTAAGGCCGACAACGAGGTTCAAAAGGCCAAACAATTGAACGTTATGCTAGCTTCCTATATGGTGGATAT
>NZ_NPEF01000296.1 GCF_002811955.1 Leptospira ellisii | reverse complement strand
AAGAGTAACGATAAGCGCGTAAACTAGTAAAACTTTATAAGTATAAGCGCTCTCAAAGAAGAATTTCTCTCCTTCCTTAGATTTTACCACGAGTGTTTGTAAGCATAGCGCATGAATGATAAAAAATCCGATGAATATAATATTTATTATATCGAACTTGTATATTATGCTCTGCGGTTCTTCTTGCTTTTGATTATATGAGGTTGTAATTTTATAAAGAAAATAGGGGATTGGGATCGAAGGAATGAGCCCCCAATTGATTAGCCAATTGTAGAATTGAAACGGAACTATTTCTCGAAGAATAAAGGATTGGAACCAAAATCCGATACAAAGGCAAAGAAATCCAAAATAACGTTGAATTTTTCGATTGGGTATTGGGTAAAGTACGTAAAGCCCCAGAAGAAAAATTAACAATGAAGAAATGGCGTTTAAAAGGATGATTTCGCCGGATGGATTAAAAGACATAGAATTGTCACGATCGTAAATTTTCCGACAATTTTTGCAAACTGTTTTTTTTGATTTCTATAATCGTAAAAGTTGCTCGTTCATTATTCGTATAAAAATCCTCGTAGTATATTTTATCGGAAAACCTTTCTGAAACTTTGGCGCCCGCTTCAAAGTATATTCGACCGATGCCTTTCCGCTTATCGTTCACCATTCCATAGACTATATCAAAATTTTGCTCTAAACAGTACTGCGCTACTACAGAGAAATTCAGTTTTGCGGCTTTTGCTCCTGATAAGTTGTTTAAGAAAGCGACTGAATTCCAGTCCGCAATTTTTTTTTCGGTTTCCGGAATACGATATTGTTCATTTGGATTATTTACTAAATTTCCCCTTTCGAGAGGTATATAATTCTCGGGGCTCTTCGTTACGATTCTCATGCAAGACGTTATTTCTTTCTCGTAGAGAACATAAAACCAAGTTGAGTAGGGGTCTAGTCCATCGTCTTTACGAGGGTAAGAGTTTCCAGCGCTCAAATTAATCGAATAAACGAATTCCTTCAACGTTTGTAATGTATGAAAATGATTTGGGTCGCTCGCTTTGATCGAGAAGCACTGTAACGTTTCGCTTTCATGTGTTAATTGGGTTTGTTTATTCTTTTGAGGATTTTTAACAATTTGGAGCATGATAACATAATTATGTCTCATTATTGTATTTTTTCAACGTTATTTTTACATCGCATTCTGGTATTTAATTTAGGTTGGAATTATAAAATTCCTATCGTAATTTAATTATTAGCTATGTGCTCTCGCTTCGCTCAATCCAATCGCTGGTCTAAGGCCAAGACGTTCCAGTTTGCGAAACCGGTTAACGAAACTAGGAATCGCTACAACGTGGTATATACGGAAGGTGCTACGATTATTCTGAAACCCGGCGAGGATTATACCATCGAGGATGCTATGTTCTGGTTGGTCTCCCCGTGGGCCGAAAGTCTGAATCAGGCTTTCCAATATACGACAGCGAATGCAAAGTCTGAAACGATTTTTGAGTTACGTTCTTTTCGAGATCCTATTTTTCAATCTCGTTGTATTATTCCTTCCGATGCAATTTTTGAATCCACCGGTAAGTCCGGTTCGCGGCAGCCGTATGCTCTGCGAATGATAGATGATTCTCCTTTTGGTATGGCTGGAGTCTCTACGATATGGACGGATCCTACTTCGAAAGAAGAACTGCGTACTTTCTCAGTTATCACCGTTCCGGCAAATGAGCTGTTCTCTATCTATCACGAAAAAAAAAGAATGCCGGTGATTCTTCCTCCTGATTCCTATGAATTGTGGTTGGATCAAAAGTTGAAATCACGGGAAGAAATTTCACAATTTTTTCGTTCTTATGACTCTAATTCCATGTGCGCTTACCCAGTTTCGAAACAATTATTATCGCGTAACAATAAGTTGAACACAGAAGAATGCCTGAAAGATATTTCCAAAATAGAAAAATCCGACACGCTATTTTAAATTCGCTTGCGAGTTTTTTATAAGACAGTATATTTGTTTGCCATACAGATATATGGCTTCAGAAACTAAAAAATCGTTCCACATAAAAATCCCTTTGCTTCGGAATCCAGTCCGAGCGAGTTTTCCAAGTCCCGCAGATGACTACTTTTTAAAGCGGCTCGATCCCAAGGATTTATTGGAGATCAATCCTGCCACAACCTTCTACATGCAGGTAGAGGGAAACAGTTGGTCGAGTTTTGGAATTTTTAATAATGACTTTCTCGTGATAGATCGTTCTGTGCCACTTGATAACAACCACATTGTTGCGGTTTCCTATCAAGGGGAATTTACGCTTCGCAAACTTGGTAGACATAGCGGACAGCTTTGCTTTTTTACTCACGATAGATTTGGGACAGAGTTTCCTGTTGAGCCGGATAGTCCGGTGGATATCTGGGGCGTTGTGCGATTTGTTATCCACAAATTCAGATGAGAAGCTGCGATACTTCGCACTCGTAGACGTAAATAATTTTTATGTTTCGTGCGAGAGAGTGTTTCGTCCGGATTTAGAAAACAAAGCGCTGGTAGTTCTTTCTAATAACGACGGTTGTGCAGTATCGCGAAGTGAGGAAGCGAAACAACTTGGCATTACAATGGGTATGCCGATTTTTAAGGCTTCCGATCTCATAAATGCAGGTAAGTTAATTGCAGTCTCTAGCAATTATACCCTCTACGGTGAAATGAGTCACCGCGTTCAAACTGTCCTCGAATCGATTTGCCCGAACGTGGAAGTGTATTCGATCGATGAGTGTTTCCTAGAATTAACTGGGTTCGTAAAAGAAGAAAATCTGATTCAATTTGGAAAGGAACTGAAACAAAAAATTCAAAAATACCTTGGGCTTCCTGTGAGCGTTGGGATCGGTACTACAAAAACACTGGCGAAGGTTGCGAATAAGATCGCGAAACGAGATCCGAGAGAAGAGGGGGTCTTTTGTATTTTTCCAGCACGGCGGAATAGAGTTTTAGAAGATGTCCCGGTAGGAGACATTTGGGGGATCGGTCCGGCCTACTGTGCACTATTAGAAAAAAGTGGTATAAGTAAAGCATACCAACTAACGCAAGTTCCGGATCATTGGATCCGACAAAAAATGACTGTCGTCGGTCTACGGTTAGCATATGAATTGCGCGGAATCGTTTGCTATGAAATGGAGGACTCTCCGCCTCCGAAAAAGGAAATCGTCGTCGCTCGGGCTTTTGGAGACTATGTTACCGATCTTACGAATTTGGTCGAGGCGAGCACAACGTATCTTTCACGCGCTGTGGAAAAACTCTGGAAAGAAAAGTGTTATGCTCAATCTGTTTCCGTATTTCTGCGAACGGATCCGTTTAAATATGAGGATCGTCAATACAGCGAGACGATTCGGATAAAAATACCGACTCCAACCAAAGATTTGTTCGAATTACAGAGTTATACCATCGCCGGTTTGAAAACGATCTTCAAAAAGAATTATAAGTATAAAAAAAGCGGGGTTATGCTTTCGGAATTGATCGGCGAAGACTTCCATCAAAGGGATCTTTTTTATCAAGGAAACACGAGTGCAGTGACGGAAGCGATCGTTCAAATTAACGCCAAATTTCGGTCCGGAAAAGTTCGCACGGCGGCCACCGGTTTTGGACCGCGATCTTGGCGGATGAGACGGGAGAAGATCACTGTAAGCCCTCTTCATTCGTGGAAGGATGTTCCAAAGGTGAAGGTTTAAACGCTTATCATTAAAAGCAGTTTTTTTAATATGCAAGCTGGAATATAAATGGCCTATTATTTTAAAAGAAAAATAAGTATCTTTTAAACCTGAATTAGTAGCTCATTGTGCTGCACGTTTTTAAAAAGGCGCCTATTCAGAAATTATAAAAATTGCATTCTTAAATAAAAAAGAGGGGGCGAAAAAACAAAAGGGAATAATGGGTGAAGTGGATGTTTTGAAAGAAATTCAGAGAATCGAAAATGAAATTAAGTGGATTCGAGAATATACTTCTCCGAAATTTCGGGAGGCATCGAACGATTCGGGTTTGAGGAAGTCGCAGAACGTTTGTATAAGATTTATTTACAGGAAAAGTATTGAAATACGAAACGCCTGCGTACAACTACGACGAATAAAGTGTAACCCATGTCTCCGGTCTAGAGTGTTACCGATGTGCCGGAACGTTTAAAAGGTTAGGGGAAGTTCGGTGACAGAATTAGTTATTAT
>NZ_NPEF01000295.1 GCF_002811955.1 Leptospira ellisii | reverse complement strand
GCGTTTAGTCAGTGCGTCAACGATGCCGCGGTTCGTAAGGAAGTGGAAGCGGATATGGCGGAAGGCGTATGGAATATTGACGGATCGAAACCATTCTTAAAAAAGAGGCGAAAACGAAACAATCGGAGAAAGCGAACGTCGCGAAATCCGGAATCGAAATCGTAAAAGTTAAGACCAGGATTTCGCTCCAACTCAGAGCGTCATTTGCTTTTCGAAATTAAGAATCAAGAAAAAGAGTTTTCTATCGCAGAAGCGGGCGGATTCTGCCCGATATGAACTTCACTCTCGCGGATCTGCTCGTAGTTTTTTTATACGTCGTTTTGGTATTGTTCTCGGGATGGTTCACTTCGAGAAAAAAGGACAAGGATACGTCCTCTTATTTTCTCGCGGGAAGGGAACTCTCCTGGATCCCTCTCAGTTTTTCGATCGTAGCGACGGAAACGTCCACACTCACTTTTTTGAATATTCCCGGCTTAGGTTATTCCGGAAATCTCACCTTTCTCGGACTCGGTCTCGGTTTCGTTTTGGGAAGAATCATCGTAGCCCAACTTTTTATTCCCATGTATTATCGATCCGGATTCGTTTCCGTCTACGAATGGGTGGGAGTCAATTACGGGAAAACGGCGCAGAAAACAGCGACCTTTCTTTTTAAATTGACGCGCATTTTAGGCGACGGCGTGAGAATGTACGCCTCCGCGATTCCGGTCGCGATCCTTTTGGAAGTTTTTCTCAAACAATACGGTTTCTCCGGATTATCCAACGTATCGATCGAGATCCTGAGCCTGCTCCTGATTTCCGCGATCACGATCCTGTATACGGTGCAGGGAGGATTCCGCTCGGTGGTATGGGTCGATTCGCTACAGTTTCTGATTTACGTCGCAGGCGGAATTTTTGCGTTTTTCTTTCTGGGTTATCTTCTTTGGGAGCGCGGATTGAACGGCTTCGACCTATTGGCGGGCGCGAGTAACACCGGAAAGTTGAAGGTTTTCGAATGGACGGAAATATCCTCTCCGTATTATTTTCCGAGCGCCCTTATCGGCGGAATACTTTTGACTCTTGGAACCCACGGAGTAGATCAGATGTTCGTACAACGCGTGTTAGCCTGTCGATCGGAAACGGAGGCCAAAAAGGCGATGATCTCTTCCGGGATTTTCGTTTTTTTCCAATTCGTCCTGTTTTTAGGGATCGGAATCCTATTATATTTTTATTATGAAGGATCGCTTTTACCCAAAGACAAGGTGTTTTCCAAATTCATCCTGGAGGAGATCCCGTCGCCGGTCACCGGATTTTTATTGGCGGCCATTTTGGCGTCGGCCATGTCCACGTTGTCCAGCTCCATCAACTCGTTGTCCCTTACCACCAAGGTGGATCTGAAAATCGAACGTTTCGGATCCGGCACGTTGAGTTTATTTTGGGGAACGATTCTTCTTTTGAGTTCCCTACTTCCCCTGTTTTTGACGGCGGGAAAAACGGGGCTCGTGGAATTGGGTCTGTCCATCGCGTCGTATACGGTCGGACCGATCATCGCGGTTTTTTTGAGCGGTAGAATTTCAGTTTTTTCTTATATGCAAAATTTGAAGGACGTATCGGCTTCCGTCTGTATAGCGTCCACGCCGATCCTCACCCTCGTCTTCGGAAAATCTACCGGACTCGGATTCACGTATCTGGTCCCTTTCGGAATCGGAACCTGTTTTTTTCTCGGGTTTACCGCGTTAAAAATTCAGAATTCCCGCTTTTTTCAAAGATAGACTTTAAAATCCGTTTGAACTCGTCCGCTTTCGTAAAATGGATGTAATGATCCCCGTTCGGGATCGAATAAAATTCAGCGTTCGGAAAAAAGGAACGCGCAACGTTCCGGTCCTCCGTTAAAAAATAATCCGAAGCGCCTCCGAGGATAAAAGAGGTTTTACCGGCGTAGGGAAGACTCTCATAACGCGAAAAGAAATCCTGCAGTTGCCGAGGGGAACCGGCGATCCCTTCGACGTTCAGTTTCCAACGATATCCTCCGGATTCCAACCGTTCCAAATTCATCTCCAAAAAACTGCGGATGAACGGATCCGGATGGATTTTCGAGAGAACCGCGTCGATTTCGCTTCGGGAACGGAATTCGGAGACGTCGGTGCGAAGACAGGCCAATTCCCTTTCGTATCGGAACGCGTAATCGCGGGGCGCGATATCCTGAACCAAAAGGCACTCTGGAATATTCGGATTTTTTAATGTAAATCCCATGGCGGTCAAACCTCCCATGGAATGGCCGAAAATCACCGGAGCGGGCAGATTCATTTTGGAGATCCAGGATTCCAGATCCTCCACCATGGAAGCGAGGGATTGTTCGGAAGTATGGGGGGAATCGCCGTGATTTCTCTGATCCAAAAGATAAACGTCCGAATAGACGCTTAGAAATTCTCCGACGCTCAGCCAATTTTTGGAGGAGCCGAATAATCCGTGTAATACGATGATCGGACCGCAGACCGGCTTTTGAAACTCGCCCGCCTTAAAGACGATCATCTTATGATTCAGATCGATTGCAGACATTCTTTCTGGACGATTTTTAAAAAGGAATGATACCGTTTTCCGTATCGATACGGCAGAAACTGCAGATCCTTTCTAAACGAATCGAAAATTTCCCTTTTCGCCGGATCGGAACCGCATTGGATCGTTTCCGGATCTTTGGTGATCAGTTCCAGCCGTTTGGATATCTGGGACGCGAAAACGCCGGAATAATTTCCGTTCGGCTGCAGTTGCAGATAACGTAGTCTTCGTTTTCTTTCGTCGTTCAAAAAACAAAAGACGTCCCGCTTACAATTCGTCTCCGGAGTGAACTTCACGCCCAAAAACGACGCGAAGTCGCCGGGCCCTTTGTCCTTAAACTCCTCGCCGATCTTCCAAAAAATTTCCGGATTCACCCGGGCGGGTTTTCCCCTTTCTCCGGGAATGATTTCCCCCGGGCTTTTGGAAAGATAATCGAGGAGTTTGGCTTCCTTCCGTTTGCTTTCACCTTCCTGCAAAAGTTCGAGAATTTTGGAGAGAACTACGGATCTTCGGATCTTGAGATACAGATATTCGTCTCCGTGATACAGACCGTTCTCTTCCAGACCGCCGAGATACTGGAACACTGACTCCAGTTCGTTGATTCCGGTGCTCGTAGAATACAACATCCTGTCGATGGAACGAACGACGATCTTATAACCGCCTCTCTCCTCCATATCGAACAGAACACCGGTTTCGCTCCAACCGCTCAAACCGGCGTTATCCGCTACGAATCGAAAATTCTTACTGTTTTGTTTTTCGTTCTTGCCTTTGACGATTTCGCCGAAACCCAATCTCCTCAGTATTTCCGATTTTTTATCCGGAAAAAGATACAAAGGTGCATTCGGCTTGGTAACCAACCAATCCCCCGCCCGCAACTGCGACGAGGCCATCATCGCGGTCAAAATCAGGATCGGAAGGATCCGTCTCATCGTCTTATTTGCTCAGGTCCCGTATCATTTCCGCGATTCTCTCGACGCCGCGTTTTATGTCCGCTTCGCCCATCGCATAAGAAAGACGCAACGCGTTATCCTCGCCGAAAGCGACTCCCGGAACCGCGGCCACTTTATACTTTTCTAATAGAACGTTGCAGAAAAGTTTACTCGAGGAGTTTTCGGAGGATTCCCGTTTCAACTTCTCGAATCCCGGCGTCTTATAAACTTCGTTCAGATACGGAAACACGTAAAATGCTCCCTGCGGTTTGTTGCACTTTACACCGGGGATTGCATTCAAAAGGGAAACGATGACGTTCCTTCTTTCTTCGAAGGCCTTTCTCATTTCCTCCACGCAGGCCTGGTCCCCCGCGATCGCCGCTTCCGCAGCCGCCTGCGAAATGGAGGACGGATTGGAGGTCGACTGACTCTGGATCGTGTCCATATTCCTTACGATCCTGATATCCCCCGCCCCGTATCCGATTCTCCATCCGGTCATGGAATACGTTTTGGAAACCCCGTTGATGACGAAGGTGCGTTCTTTGAGCTCCGGGGATAACATGGCGAGATTGGAAAAGGAAAATCCGTCGTAGACGATCTTTTCGTAGATGTCGTCGCTCATCACCTGAATCCCCGAAGACAAAACGATTTCGCCTAACGCTTCCAGATCTTTTCCGGAATACGCGGCCCCGGTCGGGTTAGAAGGCGTTTAGTCAGTGCGTCAACGATGC
>NZ_NPEF01000294.1:1784-4205 GCF_002811955.1 Leptospira ellisii | reverse complement strand
AGACCCGCCACCGATTTTTCCCGTTTGAGTTTTTCGTCGATCTCCCATTCGTGTGCGTCTTTCGGAAGGTTGCGGAACGAAGAGGAGTGGAAGGCCGCCGTACTTCACGGAGCCGTTCATAGGGTTCGACCCAAGATCATGACCGTACTTGCGGCGATGATGGGGCTTTTGCCGATTCTCTGGTCGCAAAGTACGGGTGCGGACGTGATGAAACGGATCGCAGCGCCCATGGTGGGGGGATTGGGGACCAGCTTCGTCCTGGAACTTCTCGTATACCCTCCGATTTATCTCCTCTGGAAACGGGGAAAGTTCGGCTTCGGCAATAGGTTCGGTTTTTTGAATATTCAAAAAGAAGAATTCTCCAAAAAGAGGAAAATCGAAAAGGGATGAAGGGGTAAAAAAAGCCGCTTCCGATTTCCTCGAAGGCGGCTTTTCGTTTCGTCGAACGAAACCTTTTATCCGGATGAAAAATCAGCCGAATCTGTCGCTTAACAATTTAACCACCTGATCGGGTCGCATGTTCGCCTGAGCAAGCATCGCGGAACCGCTTTTGGTCAAAATCTGATTTCTGGTGTAATCCACGATCTGCTCGGCCATGTCCGCGTCCCTCACGCGGCTTTCCGCAGCGACCATATTCACATAACTGGATTGTAATCCCTGCGAAGTGATCTCCAAGCGGTTGTAGTAGGCGCCTAGATCGGCTCTTTGCTGGTTGACCTTCGTGATCGCGGTATCCAAGATTCCGATCATGGCGTTGGCACTGGCCGGAGAGGAAAGGGCCTGTTTTTTGCCGTTTGCGACCAATTGCAGACCCGCAGCGTTCATCGAGTCGATGAATATGTCCAACTTCTCGCTTTGATTCGGACCCACTTGTAGCTGGATCGGTTTGTTGGATTCCTTGGAATGTTCCCCGGAAAGAGGTTTGATCCGGTTGAACTCGGCGGACTTTCCGATACGATCCACTTCCTCGATCAACTGATCCACTTCCAGCTGAACCAGTTTACGATCTTCGTTGGAATAGATTCCGTTCGAGGTCTGAATGGAAAGTTCCCGAAGACGTTGTAGGATATTGTTCACCTGTTCCAGGGTTCCTTCCGTCACCTGGATAAAGGAAACGCCGTCCATCACGTTCCGTTCCGCTTGCGCTAAACCGCGGATCTGAGTCCGCATCTTTTCGGACATGGCAAACCCCAGAGCATCGTCCCCGGCGCGGTTGATCCGCAAACCGGTGGAGAGCTTCTCCATGGTTTTGTCCAATTCCTTATTCACGCTCTTCAATACGTTATTCGTACGGAGCGCACTGATGTTGTGATTGATGATCATTTTCACAACCTCCCTGTTCGTGTTGCCCGGATCCGTCCGGGCCGAAGTTTTTGGGGCGGGGGAATCCCGCCTTCGTTTTTCCACTGCGAACCTTCACTCTGTCTCGAGACGGAGTAGAAAGTTTTTTATTTTTTTCCTAAAGTCTTGTGCGGAGGGAGCCGAACTTAAGTTTAGGGATATTTTGTCAAAATCTTACAGAATTCCCGCTCCGAAAGCAACTCTTTTCCTTTTCTTGCCAAAAAAATCCTTTTCATTCCGTGGACGTTTTATCATCGTTTGCTGATATTTTGTCTCCTTTTTAGGAGGACGTAAACTCGGTCATCATGAAGATTTATACCAAAAAAGGGGACGCTGGCCAAACCTCGTTGGCTACCGGATCCAAAGTTTCCAAATCGGATGTACGCGTAGAATTATACGGAACCGCGGACGAACTCAATTCCACGATCGGAGTCGTTCGATCCTTTTTGGGAAAAACCTCCGATCTCCATTCTCCTTTGGAAATGATCCAGAATCTCCTGTTCGAACTGGGTTCGGAGTTAGCCGGTTTTCGGGCGAAGGAAGATTCCTGTATTCTGCCCGAAGACGTTTCGTTTTTGGAATCCGAGATCGACCGCATGCAGGAACGCCTGCCCCTTTTGAAAAAATTCATACTTCCGGGAGGAACGCAGGCTTCCTCTTTTTTACATATCTCCCGAACCGTCTCGCGGAGATTGGAACGGGAAATGGTCCGCGCTAAAGAGGGAGGGTTGGAGATTCTTTCCTCTCCCATGATTTTTATGAACCGTCTTTCGGACTATTTTTTTGTGGCGGCACGTTATGCGAACTTGGAGGAAAATATTCAGGAACCGTTATGGACGTCGAGAGCAAAGACCTGAATTCCCACCCGAAACCGCTTCCGATCCTGTTTCTCACAGAAATGTGGGAACGTTTCAGTTTTTACGGAATGCGCGCGTTACTCGTCCTTTTTCTTACCAAGGTCTTTCATTATTCCGATCCAGACGCGAATCGTATTTACGGGATCTACATCGGCTTGGTCTATCTTACCCCTTTGATCGGAAAGGGATCTTTCGAGTTCTTCCGTGGAAACGGTTTCCGCAC
>NZ_NPEF01000294.1:0-1774 GCF_002811955.1 Leptospira ellisii | reverse complement strand
AAACGGCAAAAAACAGGCCCTTTCCTCTCCGGCCAGTGCCAACGCCATGATCGGAGGATATCTCGCGGATCGTTATCTCGGTTTTAAGACGTCGATCTATCTCGGAATCGTACTCGTTATGTTCGGACACCTCAGTCTCGCCTTCGAAACCAAACCCTTCTTCTTTTTCGGCTTGGCCTTATTGATCGTGGGTATCGGTTTTTTTAAACCGAACATCTCCACGGTCATGGGAAGGATCTACGAAGAGGAAAACAAAAATCACATGCGGGATTCCGGATTCACCGTCTTTTACATGGGAATCAATCTGGGCGGTTTTTTGGGACCCATTTTCTGCGGATACTTCACGGACTCCTTCGGTTGGGGTTACGGTTTCGGCGTCGCCGCCTTCGGAATGTTATTCGGGATTCTCGTATTCGTATTCGGTCAGAGATTCTTTTCGGAAAGCGTATTCCAAGCCGGTAAAAAAAGTAGATTGCGAAATTCCGAAAGTTCTCATCCGCTTACGAAGGAGGAAAAGGATCGAATCGCCGTGATCTTCATCTTCACCGCGTTTATGGTCATTTTTTGGAGCGTCTTCGAACAGATAGGTTCCTCGATGAATCTGTTTATCGATCGCCACGTGGATCGTAATCTTTTCGGATATTCGATTCCGACCCCTTTGTATCAATCCCTCAATCCTCTTCTGATTCTGATCTTGGCTCCGGTCGTCGCCGCATTTTGGACCGCGCTCGCGAAACGCAACTGGAAGCCGGACACTTCCACGAGATTCGCTTTGGGATTTTTGATTTTAGGTCTGGGGTATCTCGTTCTGGTTTTGGCCACAAGCGATTATCGATCCGGAAATAAGATCTCGTCGTTGTGGCTTTTGTTGATGGTCACCTTGATCACGATCGGGGAATTGTTCACTTCTCCCGTGGGACTTTCCCTCGTAACGAAATTGGCTCCGTTACATCTTGGCGGTCTTCTTATGGGAATCTGGTTTATTTCCAGTTTTTTCGGGGGGATCTGCCGCCTAACTTCTGAAAGACGGAATTACGAATCAATAAGGTTTGTCCCGCTTCGAAATCCTCCTTTAACAGATCGGAAAACGGATCCGCAAAAATTCCCCGAACGAACGATAGGGAAAGAATCAACAAAAGATAAATTCCGAATTTCTGAAACATGCTTCCTCGTGTAAAATCGTTTATGATGAATTTCGAATGTTTTGTCCGATCGAAGATCGAACGATACCTATTTCCGTTTTGCGATTTTCTTTTTGGCCGCTCGGACGTTTTCTTCCGTTACGCGAAACCGTACGATTTTGCGGATCAGGGAAAACGGAATCGGCTTTTCCATCGGGAATTGAACCGAGCCCTTCGCGGTTTTATATCCGCTCAGTTCCTTCTTGAAATTCGCGATTCCGCTTGCCCCCGGATAAAAGCCGATATGACGTTTAAACGCCGCAAAATGGACCAGGTTCCGCTTTAAAAAAAAAGTCGGAATTTGATAACTGATCTTCTCCTCCGCATTCGGAGCCGCGGTCCGAATCGTTTCCCTCAACTTCCTGAGGAGCTTCCCCACCTCTTCCGGAAAACTCCCGATGTATTCGTCTACGGAACGATGGATCGATTCGCTTGATTTCATAAAATTTTAGAATATTCTAAAAACTTAAACTTACAAGAAGTTTTTAGGATCGGAATCTGCGGCTTCGCCCTCTTCTTCACCGGAGCGGGGGATACGGTGATCAGCGTTTATACCGCCTATCACGCCGCCGCGTTGGAAACTACACTCGCTT
>NZ_NPEF01000293.1 GCF_002811955.1 Leptospira ellisii | reverse complement strand
GCCGTATCCGTTCCAAAGACATCGAACATCATTCTAAAGAATCCTCGGGAATGGAAAAGGAAAAAATCTTTCCCGCAGACCGATCGATTCGAGAATGGAATTCTCGCGTGAACACTCCGATCTATAACTACTTCGCAGGGCCGGAAGAATTTTTGTCCTATTGGAAGAAGGACGTATTCTCCGGTTTAGGAATGATTTCCACCCCTTCCCAAAAAGAGCCGTATTTTACGGAAACCGATCGCAGCGCGAAATTCGAGGCGGAAGGAGAAGCGATTCTCGTCACGTTGCGCGGCAAAGAGGAAGGAAAGAAATTTCTCGTTCCGTTAAAAGGAATTCCCGTCTCCGGAAAAACCGCGAAGTCCAAAACTCCTCCGTTCGAACTCGAATTCCTACCGGACTACTTTCATTTTCGGAATTTCGAAAAAGGGTTCTCCCTTCGGCTCCAACCCTTGGATCGGAAACGAGTCCATCTACAGATCGATTCCAAAATCGGCGTGGAATTTTCCGGAACCTTGCGCAGAATCAACGGCTGGAGGAAGTGGTTTTCTCCTTAAGGACCCTTCTGATTTCGTCGGCTATGATTTTAGCCGCGGCCGAGCGGTGGAATTTTCTGATGTCCGCCTTTTTTCCGGGATAAGGTTTATGAGAAAAGCGTAATAAAGCCTCCACCCAAAGCCTTTCCTCCAAAGGGAGATAATCGATCTTATCGGCCCCGATTTCGCGGAACACGGAAAGATCCGTTACGATCGCCGGTTTTTGTAGACTGAGCGCCTCCAAAAGGGGGATTCCGAAACCTTCGTATAGGGACGAGAATAAAAAGAGGGAGCAGTTCTTATACATATGCGCCAATTCGACGTCGGAAGGGCTTTCGATCCAAACGATGCCGAGATCGCGGCTTTCCCTGCTCCTCAGGGTTTCGATGAACGCCGGATCCTCCCAACCCGCCTTTCCCCCGATCACCCAGGAATATTTTTCGTTCGGCTTTACGGTTTTAGAATATTCTAAAAATGCGTTATATAAAAACCGGTAGTTTTTCCTCGGCTCCACCGTGGAAACCGAAAGGAAGTATTTTTTCGGGAGATTTTTCACCCTGTCCCCCGGTTTTTTCTTCAACAACCCCTGGAATTCGGAAAGTTCGATTCCGGGATACACCACGGTCATCTTTTCCTTGGGAATATGAAAGAACTCGGCCACCTCGTTTTTCGTGGATTCCGAAATGGGAAGTAGACGATCCGCGCGTACGATCGAACGGGAAAGATAGAATTTCTGCTGAAGCCTCGCCAAGGTCCTCATCGTATCGGGAAACCTGTACGCGACCAGATCGTTGTATGTGAGCACGGTCGCCGTATCCGCGGATAAAAACGGCGGCAACACCTGCTGGGTCCCCCAAAAAAGATCCAAAGACAGTTTACGAAGTTGTAATGGAAGCGCAAGGGCGAAATACAGTCCCCCTTTTTTAGACAGCATCCCCTCCCCTTTGACGAATCGGATTCCGGGAAGGGAAAGAAGATCGGAATAACTGGGATGCAGATCCCTGTGAGAAAAAAGGTAAAATTCGAAATTGGGATCCTTACCCAAATCCAAAAGCGCGCTGTGAATCATCTTACCTACGCCCGAAACCGGCGTGGAAAATGGCCTTGCGTCCATCCCGATCCGGATCTTACGGACCGGCTCCGTATTTTTTACGGCGGACTTAGCGCTTTTTTTCGGAGTTCTTAATTTTTTCATAATATTATAATTTTACGATTTAGTTTCAACTCCAGTCCCTAAGCTCCGACCGGAAATAGGTCCCGGCCGCTTCCCAGACCGAGTTTAAGGATTTAGAATGTCCCGCGATCAATCCTTCCCCGCGGCCCGAACGGCTTTGGAACGGATACGGCCTCCCGCTTCGTATCTCCAAGTCGGAGCCCCCGGAGGCGCGAACGAGAGCGATACCGGCGCAGATATCCCATTCATTTTTGGGTTTGAGGGAGATCGAAAGCGCCGATTTTCCCGCGGCGACGAGTCCCAACTTATACGCGATCGAACCGAGCGAAACAAGTTTCCATCCCGCAGGCAAGGGAGCCTTGCGGAATAAACCTTCCTTCTCCTCGGTTCTGGAAATCAGGATTTCGTTTTGTTTGAAATCGTCGTTTAAAAATCTGGAAAACGAAACCCCTTCGATCGAATACGATTCCGGCGGGGAATCGAAAATTTCATACACTACGCCGGATCCGGTTTCTCCATAGACGAGCTCGCGGGTCACAGGATTGTAAACGACTCCGAGACGTGCCTCTCCTTGGACGGATAAACCGAGACTGATCGCAAATTCCGGATTTTTATGTACGAATTCCCTGGTTCCGTCGATAGGATCCAATATCCAGGCGGCCGGGCTTTGCGAGATGTCCTTTTTTTCGGAATCTTCCTCGGACAACACGGGAATCTCCGTGAAGGCGAGACGTTCCGTTATCCATTTACCGGCGCGCATATCCGCTTCCGTTACGGGATCGTTGCCGCCTTTGTCGTAGACCTGAAATTCAGAATTATAAATTTCTAATACGATTTTGCCCGCTTCCAGAACGGATTCGATCGCGGGCTTTAGATACGAGAGCGGATTCAAAAAACGAAAATACCCCTGCGAAAAGATTCACTTTCCGGGAGGTTTGTTTTCGGGAACCGCCGTGGTTTCCTTATGGGGATCGTCCAAATTCTCCGGACGGATGTAAAACACCTCGTTTTCGGGAGTCTGCAGATAAATTTCCGGATCCATCTTAAAACTATAAAAGAAAAGATATTTCTTGAATTTCACGTAAACCGTGTAGGTCCCTTTCTGAGGTTCGTAAAGCAGAGTATCGACGTTGAGGTCTTTCGTGATTTCCTTATATTCGAGGTAACGGTGGTGGAGCGTATATTTGACCGCGGAGAGCAGATTTTTCTCCAGGGTGGCCTTTTTGCTCGCGTCGGAAAGTTTTATGTTCTTATTGAACTCTTCCACTTTGTTGAATTCTTCGACGACGCCTTGGGACTTGCCGGCTTGAAGACCTACGAAGGCCGTAAGGATCAAAAGAAAAATCGCAAATAATTTCTTCATCTGGGTTTCCTGTTTCTGCTATTAGTATCGGATTTTACGCCGGCAAACTTACCCCTTCCTTATAATTTCTCGAGCGGGGTATAGGCAACAAAAAAGTTCTTCTCCACGTTTCCGAAACGGATCGAAACCTTAGTGTTCTTTTCCTTACCGGAAACGGTCAAAATCGTCCCCAAACCGAATTGTTTGTGTTTTACCCGGTCTCCTGGTTTGAGATAAAGATTGTCCGGAGACGGGCTTTCCGAAAAACCGGCGTCGAATTCCTCCGCGGTTTCCCGCACTTTCGAAGCCAGGGGAGGTCCGCTCGGCTTTCTCGCGGTCCTTTCCCTTCCCGGAGATCGGTTTCCAAAACATTCCTCCGGAAGTTCCGAAAGAAACCGGGAAGCGATCCGATCCTCGACCTTACCGAACTTGCGGGAGGTTCTGCAGAAACTGAGGAACAATTCCTCCCGAGCCCGCGTCAGGGCCACGTAAAAAAGACGCCGTTCCTCTTCGTCGCCGTGATGGGAATCCTCCAAACTCATGCTGTGAGGAAACGTCCCTTCCTCCAGACCGGAAAGAAAAACGAACTTGAATTCCAAACCCTTCGCGTTATGCACCGTCATCAGATTTACGAAATCGGTCAGATCCTTTCCGTCCTCTTCGCTCGTAAGAAGACTGATCTGATTTAGATATTCCTCCAGCGAAGGGGAATCCGAATTTTTCTCGTATTCCTCGATCGAATTGACCAACTCCTGAAGGTTTTCGAGACGCGCGATGGATTCCTCGGTCGCCTCCTCTTTGAAATGGGACATGAGACCGGAACGGTTCAAAAGCTCCAACGCGATCTCAGAAGGAGACGAACCTCTTTCGTTTTTTTCGATGAGATCCGAGAACACGTTATACAACTCTTTCCCCTTGGATTTGGCGGCCTTTTTGAGGGGAAGATCCTCCTTTCCCAAAGCCTCCAAAAGGGAAATCCCCTGTTCGAGGGAAAATTCGCGCATCTTTTCGATTCCCGAATCCCCGATTCCGCGGGGAGGATAGTTTACGATCCTCAAAAGGGAGACGCTGTCCATCGGATTGGCGATCACGTTGAGATACGCGATAAAGTCCTTGATCTCCGCCCGATCGAAAAACCGGAAACCGCCGAAAATCTTATACGGGATCCCTACGTTCCGGAGATCTGATCTGGAAGACGGTTCAA
>NZ_NPEF01000292.1 GCF_002811955.1 Leptospira ellisii | reverse complement strand
AACAATAATACAAATTGTCAAATGTTGAAACATAAAATCTTTCTTTTAAATATTCTATAAATTCAGATTTCTTTGTATTGTTAAGAATTGTAGCAATTTGCGACAAAGTTAGGGTTGAAGTTGTCATTTTAAAATTTTCAATTAACTCTTTCGTTAATGCCATGCCGGTGGGTAAGTCTCGACCTTTTACGTCTTTTGCGTGTAAAGAAAATCCTGATCCTAGAAAAAGGTTAACTCCTTCTGCAAGGCTCTTTTTAAATAATTCTTCAAGTTCAATTATCATTTGTTACCAGAATCAAAGTTAGAATATTCTCAAATGCTTCTTTTCCGAGTGCCCCTTCGCGATAGCACCAGTCTTCTATTTGTCTTAAACCAAATCTTTGATTTTTTGCTACTAGTAAAGCCTGATCTAGACATTATTCAAGCGCCTTAAAATGTAAATAAGAAGAGAGACGATCCCTTATACAATCTGTCGGGGAGAATATTTTTAGAATTTTTCCTTCAAATTCCTTTTCATTAGGCACTATTTGAGTATCTTCTCCTATAGAAACGGGACCAGATACAAACTCGATGAATAAATGCTTACATTTTGAATGTACGTAGTGACGACTCACTTTTTTAAATCCAATCCCTTCCATCACAAGCTTTATTTCTTTTGCTTTTGATACAATCGGCTCTACTAGATCAATATCTCCGGAACGATAAGCTCCTTTCGAATAAATTGATACTACAGCTCCTCCGACTAGAACAGAATTTATTCCTTTATCAGCTAAATGCCAACCAACATATTTCCACATTTCTTCTTCGTCAACAGTCTCCCATTTAGGCTCTTCCATATACTGGTTTTCCTTTTTCTCTCGGTCTTCGCCTTGTTGAGAATATTGTTTCTTTTTCTTCAATGCTCAAAGAATTGTAAAAGATTGACAAAATTTCCTTTATTGGTTTTACGAAAGGGGACTTTAAATTAAATGAAAATACTCTTGAGCGGCCAATTTGCTTAGCAACAAGAATTCCCGCTTTTTCAAATCTTTCTAATTGGAGTCTAATCGGAGTTACAGCAACATTGTAATCTCTTGCAATTGCCGATGAGTGTATTTCGTTATAGTGAAACACATGCAACAAAACTTTAGAAGCTGTGCCATTTCCGAATATGCCATCAAGTACCATTCCTGAAGCTTAAAATATAATTCTTTCATTATCAACTACATTTTAGTCCATATGGACTCAAATGGGTACGGATTCCCTTCATCGCTTACAAAACTAGCTTAATACATCCTTTACAAACTTTTTGAACTGATTATGTCCCTTACTAAATCTTGGCGTTGGAGGAAACCCAATGCCTTGGAAGGAGACTTGCGTGCATCAAGAAAGAATGAAGTTTGTAGTAGCCTGGAAACAGGGAGGTTGGTCCATCACGGATCTTTGCAAAGAGTTTGGAATTAGCCGCGTAACGGGTTACAAATATCTAAGTCAATATGAGTTGTTTGGAATCGACGGGTTAAAGGACAAACCGAAAACTCCCAAAAGCCATCCGAAGACAACAAAACAAAATATCGTGCAACTTGTTGTTAGCGCGCGGGATAGACATCCGAACTGGGGAGCGCGTAAACTTTTAGCTTCATTAAAAGGCAAATTTCCAAAGGTAAAAAGCTGGCCCTCCGTCAGCACCATTGGACGAATCCTGAAACGAAGAGGTTTAACGACTAAAGTAAAAGTGAGAAGAAAGAAACTGGAACCAGTTTACCATTTTTCACACATTCTGAGTCCGAATGATGTTTGGTGCGCCGACTTCAAAGGTCACTTCACAGTAGGTGACGGAATGAGATGCACTCCATTAACGATCACAGACGCATATAGTCGATTCCTTTTAGGTTGTGAAATAGTTCCCAAAGCAAATACGGAAAGCGTTATTGCAGTTTTTACAAAGCTATTTATTCAATACGGGCTACCTGATGCAATTCGAACTGATAACGGTTCTCCGTTTGCTTCTCTTGGTCTTGCAGGCTTAACAAGACTGTCCGTTTGGTGGTTAAAGTTAGGAATTAGATTGGAACGTATAGAACCTGGAAAACCTCAACAGAATGGTCGGCATGAAAGGATGCACCGAACCCTTAAACAAGAAACAGCGTTGCCTCCGCGTTCTTCTTTAGAAGCACAACAAAAGGCTTTTGATGATTTTCAGTATGAGTATAATTGCATCAGGCCGCATGAAGGTTTAAAGAATGCATTTCCAAAATCGTATTACAAAGAATCTTTGAAGACATTTCCGTCGGTCCTTCCTGAAGCATATTATCCAACAAATGTAGTGGTTACTCCAGTGAATGATTTAGGTAATATTTATTTTGCTGGCCATCGCATCTTTCTTTCTTCCGCTCTTGCCGATGAGTCAGTTCGTCTTGAGGATATATCGGATCGACATGTAAGAATTATATTTCATAAAGCGGCTCTCGGAGTAATTGATACATTCACTGGAAAAGTGTTGCAATATAAAAACCCTATGCCAATTCATTGAACGTGAGCTACATGATTCCGTTTCATTTTTGTAAAGCATGTATTGAGTACAATGTGTAAAGGATGTATGGGTACGCTCAAATGTAGTCTATACATAAAGCGACATAATGGTGATTATCGGAAGTTCCCTGTTGCTTCACATAAGAATCTACTCCAAACTGTTTTTGAGAATCACGTAAAAATCTACTCCAAATCTTAGAACAATTAGTCCAGGTGTATCTTCTTCCTTATAAGGAGTACGCGTATGAGACTCAATCTACGGGAGAGACAAATGGTCACGAAGATCTTCAAGGAGAGATACCGTTGGGCTTTTAAGAAAGAAAAAACTTTGATTCTAAATGAGTTTGTGGAAGTTACGGGTTATCATCGATGTTATGCAAGAACTCTGTTGCGGGGTATCAATGAGAAAAAACCCACTTTAAAAAAACCTAGAAAAAAGCCCCCGATCTATGACGACGAAGTTCGAAAAGCTTTGGAATTTATCTGGGAAGTTTTAGATCGAATTTGTTCGAGAAGAATGAAAGCAGCTATTCCCGAAATCTTAAAACAAATCGAACACCTGCAAAATTATCCCTTAAAAAAATATACTAAATCTAAACTTTTGTCTATTAGTCCTTCCACCATCGATCGTTTACTCAAACCAATTCGATTCAAATTCAGAGGACGCGGAACTTCCACGACAAGACAACCTCGATTTCTCATTGATAAAATCCCGATCAAAACATTCGGAGAATGGAAAGATTCTACTCCCGGCTTTACCCAGGTAGATCTTATTGCTCATAACGGTGGAAATGTGTATGGAGGTTTTTTCTCGACTCTTTGTGCAACAGACGTTTGCACCGGCTGGACAGTTTGTATTCTGGTAAAGAACAAGACCGAATTTCAGATGCTAAAGGCATTCTCCAACCTTAGGAAGGCATTTCCTTTTCCCTTGCTCGGGTTTCATTCGGATAACGGCTCTGAGTTTATCAACGACACAATCCTTCGATTCGCGGTAAAATACCGGCTTACTTTTACTCGTGGTCGTCCTCACAAGAAAAATGACAACCCTCACATTGAACAAAAAAATTATTCAGTCGTTCGAAGAAATACCGGTTATTTAAGACTCGATAAACCGGAACACGCCGAACACGTAAAAGCGTTATATTCGCATCTGAATTTATACAATAACTTCTTTCTACCTATTATGATTCTGATTGAGAAACACCGTATCGGATCCAAGGGTATCCGAAAATACGATGAACCGAAATCTCCTTATCGCCGAGTTTTAGAAAGAAAGGAAATTTCTAAAATAACAAAGAAAGAATTGAATTCACTTTATGAGTCCTTAAATATTTTTGAACTCAAAGAAAAAATTAACCATCTTCAATCTCAAATCGTTCGGTCCGCCGCTCCCATCAGAAATCCAATCGAGAAAGTTAGAATTCGTAGAAAAAAAGGAATTACGCATACGACACCCGTTTGGAGACGAGAAATGAACTCCGAAACAAAGAATCCATTTATCGAAAGACAAAGACTGGAAGAACTAAGACGAGCCACTGAGAAGGTTTGGAATAACAGAAAATAGTTTACTCTTTTACAGTATTCCTCTATATTTGGAGTAGATTTTTATATGAGTCACCTCTTTCCTTTCGAGTAGTTTTTTCGTGAAGCAAGTCGAGTTCCCTGTTGCATCACATAAGAATCTACTCCAAACTGTTTTTGAGAATCACGTAAAAATCTACTCCAAATCTTAGAACAATTAGTCC
>NZ_NPEF01000291.1 GCF_002811955.1 Leptospira ellisii | reverse complement strand
TGCTGTTCGGTATGATCGAACAGGCCTGTCCCGAGGTCAAAAAGGAAACCGCAGGTCCCTTGCTGAAATAAATCAGACAGAACGCAAACGGGGCCAAACCCCGTCCTAAGGAGGCGAGGCTTCGAAACATTCCGAGATTGGTCCCCTGTTCCTCCTTTCCGGAGACCAGGGAAACCAGCGTGGAAAGGGAAGGATGAAGTAAGGCGCTTCCCGAAGCCAGAAACGTAAGCGCTATAAAAAGTTGATACGTGTTGGATACGAAATAAAGAAGCGCGAATCCCAGGATCAAAGAAATCGAGCCAGCGCGGACCAGACGGGTTTCCTTGATTTTTCCCGAAAGACGGCGAAACACTCCGCCTTGGATCAGCACGATCACAAGTCCTATATACACGAACGTAAATCCGATCTCGCTCGGAGAATAACTCAGAAACTGACTGAGATAAAAGTTGATCGAAAATTCGAATCCGGAAAACGCGAATACGAAAAGAAAGTAAAGCAGGGAATACGAAACAACGGCGCGGTTTTTCGTCGTAAACACTCCGAAAATGGGATGTCCTTTTTTCGAAGAGTTTGCGGAGGCGGTTCTAACCGGCAGGGTTTCCCGAAACCAAAACAGAATCATCAGAAGGTTGACGAACGCGATACTCGCGGCGGCAAGCGCCGACGCGGGAAATACGGTGAGAGTGATTCCCGGAAACAGAAGTTCCAAAAAACTCAAATCAGCTTTTGCGAACAATCCTCCCGTGGGAGGTCCCGCGATAAAACCGAGACCCACTCCCGCTCCGATCAAACCCATTCCTTTGGCCCTGTCTTTTTCGCTCGTAATATCCGCCATCGCCGCCGAGGCAACGGAGATATTTCCTCCCATCATTCCCGTGATGATTCTGGAGAAGACGAACAGGGAAAAACTTCCCGAAAAAAGCCAGACCGCGTATCCGAAAAAACTTCCCAAACTCGTAAAAACGAGAATCGGTTTTCTTCCCACCCGGTCCGAAATTCTTCCCCAGATCGGAGCAAACACGAATTGAAGTAGGGAATACAAACTCGCCACGATCCCGCCGAAAAGTGCCACGAACATGGACCAATCTCCGGAGGAGGTTTCCATCAGAATTCTCGTGAGATCCGTGAACTTGTCCAGGACCGGATCCCCGGATTTGGCGAGGAAGATCTTAAGCGTTTCGGGAAAAATGGGAAAGATCACGGAGAATCCCATCATGTCTATAAAAACGGTGAAAAATAATACGAAGGATAATCGATTCATGTCGAAGAAGATCGGCTCGAAAACAACAGTCTTTCAAGCCTCGCAGAATGTCCCGACATTTTCTTAAAGAAAGCGGTTATTGTTTTCTACTCAAGAGCTGTTTCAACTCTTCCAGGGTGTTTTTCGCGGCCGCTTTGAATTGTTCCGGGATCGACGATTCGATTTCCGCGGAAAGCCGGATGAAATTCTCCTGAAGTTTAGCCAGCAATTGTTGTCTTTCCTCTCCGCTTTTGGAAAGAAGTTCCGCGGCGTCCTGGACCGTTTTGTTCAGAAGTTCGCGGACCTGATTGGCCTTGTCGCTTTGGTTGGCTTCTCCCTTTTCCTTGAATTCGCGGTAGAGTTTGTCCAAATCGGCGAGCGACTGTTTGAGTTTGCCTTCTCCGTTTTGAAAAAGCGCGATTCCGGCGTTTAAGATGTCCATCAATAACTTTTCCACTTCTCTTCTCCTTACTTTCTTTCGATCTTAGAATTTAGAAAAACGAAGATATTCGGTCCGATTCGAAAACGAATTCCGAAAAGGATATGCGAACGTTCCCGATCGATCAGGAATTTTCGATCAGCTTTTTGATCTGATCCCGGATTCTCGCGGCGCTTTCGTAGTCTTCCGTTTTGAGCGCGTTGTTCAGGGATTCCTGAAGGATTTCGAGTTGTGTTTTAGGAAGTTGGGAAATTTTTTCCCGAGCGATGGATTCTCCGGGAATCTCCTCGTCCTTCATTTCGATGCCCGCCTCTTCGATCACCTTTTTGGCGAGGTAGATCGGCGCGTTGGCGCGCAACGCAAGAGCGATCGAATCGCTCGGTCTTGCGTCCAGAATGATCACGTCCTCGTCCTTTCTCAAGGTGATCTTGGCGTAGAATGTGTTATCGATGATTTCCTCGATCGAAATTTTGACGATGTTCACGTTCAACGTAGTTAAAAGAACGGTCATCAGATCGTGGGTCATGGGTCTCGGAGGTTTGGTTCCGTCCAAAACGGAGGTGATGGAATGGGTTTCCAGAGGGCCGATAAAAATCGGAACCACTCTCGCATCGGAGTCGTCCTTGGTTTTTAGAAAAACGGCGAAACCGACGTTTGTCAGGGAAATATCTGAAATTTTTGCTTCTACGAGATCCATTCCCTTTGGAGGCTATCTTTCCAAACCTACGGTGTCAAATGCTTTCCGAGCCGCAGACTCAATCCAATTTCTGAATCCAATCGTGGAACCCGGAGCACATTTCCCGGACGGTGGGCATGTGAAATAGGATTCCCAAATGACCCTGGTCGAACTTTACGATTCGATTGTTCGGAGAAGGAAGGGCTCTTAATTCCTCCTCGACCGAATCCACCGGAACGATCTTATCCAGAGTTCCCAAAACGGAATAAATCGGAAGTTGGAAATTTTTTTGCAGCTCGGTGTAGTTGATGGAACCGTCGAAGGAAAAAAACGCGTGGTCCTTGCTGAGTTGGGAACGGATGAATTGCAGAATGACCTTGGTCGATTCCTCGCAGAAAATATCCTCGATCAGAAAATACCATTCCGGCGGGGAAATCTGTCTGTAACCCACGAAGTCGCGAAGGTTGACTACTTTGGTGCTGAGTTCGAAGGAGACGGTCCGTAGGGAGGAGTGAAGTCCCAAAAGAAACTTGAAGAACTTATTCAGATCCACCGTAGGAAGCGTGGACTGAAGCGAAAACGTGGTGAGATCGAAGATGAAGTCGGAGATCGACTTCGTAGGCAAAAGACTCAAACCCGTTTTGATCGCGCTCATCCCGGGAATGTTGGTTCCCACGGAAACGAAGTTGGGAGAGGTCACGGAGATGATTCCCGAAATCGTTTCCTTAGGATCGGGAAGAGGAACCTTGTTTTGCGGATACTTGGCGACGAAGGTTTCGTAAGCGGAAACGTAATAACGGGGTATCATGCCGCCCATACTGTGTCCCATCACTACGATCTTTTCTTTCGGAAAACTTTCCCGGATCCAATTGAGAACGGCGGGAAAATCCTCCTGGATAAAATCGTCGATGGTCCAGCCTTCCTTGATTCCGTTGTAGGGAAGGGTTTGACGGGAGCGTCCCCGCATATCCATCGAAAAAACGCGGTATCCGTATTTGAGCGCCATTTCGCGGGCTACCTTGTCCATCACCGAACGTCTGCAGAAAAATCCGGGGATCATCAAAAGGATTTTGCCGGTGTCGTTCGTTTTTTCCGGTTCGAAACGTTTTAGACTCACCGAAAAACCGTTGTTAGACGGAATGATGTAACTCGCATCCAATCGATACGAGCAGTTGTACGTATGACAGTCGAAGATGATCGAAGTGACCGGATGTTGTTGTCCTCCGGTTCTCGTATAATAAAGATGTTTTGCGTAGGAATGAAGATCCGCTTTTTCGATGTTCTTTCTCGCTATGTACGGATCGGCTTTGTTGTCCATTTCCCGAGCGATAACGAAGTCTACGACGTCGTAAAAAGAACTGAGCTGCTCTCGGACTTCCTCCCTTTGTTCGTCGGTCATTCTGTCTCTGCGGATTCCCCAGATCATACCGATCGGATTTCCTTTTACGAAGAGAGGAATTCCCGCGGCGTAGTTCATCGTTCCGGAAAGTAGATGTCTTAAGTTGGGGTGAATCTTTTCGTCCTTGAGACTGCTGAACACGACCTCGGGACGTTTTTTGTTCTCCACGGAAATGATCGCTTCGCGGATAAAGTTCGCGGAAAGATTTTCCGAATCCTGGATGGAAACGGGAAGGGTTCGGTTGATAAATTCTTGAATGTCTTTCAGTCCGATTCGGGTCGCCACTTCTTTCATCTTAAAGTGGGTGGAGGAGGTTACGATTTTGAGATTCTTATCCTGGATCGCTTCGAAAACCGCGTAGTTGAACATGGGTTGGTTGTTCGTAAACGTGAGAGCGACGATCTTGTTTACGAACGAAGACCATACCTTTTCCAAAAACTTATAGGTGTAGTTGGGAATCGGAGGACTAAAAAGGTCTAACGCCTATCTACCGTCTCGTATCCAATCCCAACGGAACGTTAAACTTAGAGGAAACC
>NZ_NPEF01000290.1 GCF_002811955.1 Leptospira ellisii | reverse complement strand
CGGGATCGTTATCCTCGCGACGATCCTTTCGAGTTTGGGAATTCCGGCGGAAGGGATAGGAATCATTTTAGGAGTGGATCGGTTTTTGGATATGTGCAGAACGACGATCAACGTGACCGGGGATATCACCGCTGCCTGCGTGATGGACAAAACGAGTTGATCGATTGAAATCCGCATTTTATAAACTCACTTTTTACAACATTCTCGCGAACATAACGATCCCTCTTACGGGTTTGATAGACACAGCCATATTAGGAAATCTTGATACTCACGTCTTTATGGCGGGAGCCGCCCTTTCCGAAATCATCTTCGATTTTATCTTTTGGATGTTCGGATTTTTACGAATGGGAACGACGGGACTGACCGCTCAGGCCGTGGGCGAAAGAAACGAAATGGAATCGCTTTTGATTTTGATCCGATCGCTATTATTGGCCTGTTTTTTCGGAATCGGAATTTCCCTGATCTCACCTTGGATTCTGGACGCCGGTTTCGGAATTTTGGAAGGGGCCGCGGACGTCAAAGCTGCGGGAACATCCTACTACGAGGCTCGAATTTCCGGTTCGATCGCGGTTTTATGTAATTACGTTTTCACGGGTTGGTTTTTGGGACGGGGGAAAAGTTCCTTCGTTTTGATCGCGACCGTGATCGCGAATTGTACGAATATTCTTTTGGATTTTTGGTTCATACTCGGTTTGGGTTGGGAAGCGTACGGAGCCGGTCTCGCCACGAACATCAGTCAGTTCGGGATGTTATTCGTTTTTATCGCTCTTTTTATCGCCGAATGGAAAACGACCTCCTCTTTGAAGTCCGCGGTTTTACGCAAATCGGATCTGACTTCTCCGAAAGGTTTTGTTTCGCTTCTTCGTTTGAATCAGGACATTTTTTTAAGGACCTTGTTTTTGATCTTAACCTTCAGCTTGTTCCGCAATTTCAGTTCGGAAGCTGGAACGGAAATCCTCGCCGCCAACTCGATCCTGTTACAATTGATCCTCGTCAGCGCCTATTTGGTGGACGGAGCCGCGTTCGCGACGGAAAGTATGGCAGGAACTCTTTACGGGGAAAAAAACTGGAAACGGCTCGGAGAACTTTTAAACCTCGCCTTGGTCACGGGTTTTATCTTCACCAGCGTTTATCTGGGAATCGTTCTTTTGTTTCCTACGTTGACCTTCGGGGCGATCGTCAAAAATCCCTCCGTATCGATTCTGTTAGTCGAATATCGATATTGGCTCGTTCCTATCTTGGAGATCGGAGTAGTCGCGTTCATTCTGGACGGTTTTTTTATAGGGTTGACCCGGGGTAAAATTCTCCAGAATTCCATGCTGATCAGCACGGCCTTATTTTTTCTGCCCGTGGCGTTATTGGGAAAAGCCGATAAAAACAACCATCTTCTTTGGCTCTCCCTCGCGCTTTTGATGGGCGGCCGGGCGATCACCCTTTCGTTCCAGGCCCGAAAATTTCTACGCACGATGAACGACCGAAACGAAGTCTTTATTCCAAAATAATCTGGATATCCGCCGGAACGTTTTTCCATTCCTGCGATTCCCTGTTTTTGTAAAAAACGGGGGATACGATATCCTCTAAATTCTCGGCGCGAAACAGGTCGAAACTTTCCTCTCCTTTTTTGAACACGCGGGAGGATTCGTCCGAAGCGGGTTTTACGTTTAAGATGGGCGCCCATCCGAATCCGGGAACGTAGGCTTCCAGCGAATCCTTAAAAGAAACCGAATTGGAGGATTGGATCGAAGCGGAATATAAGGAACGAACCGGAATCGACGCGTCGATCAGATTTTTTTTCAAAGCGGACATACTGTTTCGGAACAACCGAGCGTCGAAGATCTTATCCACGTAGTACGAGTTCTTTTGTTTGTCCAGCGGCTCGCCTTTGAGAAAGGGTTTGAGATCCTCCCCGATCCGTTCCTTCTTTTCCAAAAAATCGTCGGTCACGTAATAACGGATATTCTGCGTTCTAACCTCGAAGGAATATTCCAACGTTTGTTTTCCCTTTTTATCGTCCACACCCAGAAGTTTGGAAAACGCCCTTGCGTTTCCGATGAAATCCTGTTTGAATCCGGATTCCCTCATTTTCAGGTTTCGAATCCTTTGGTGTTCCGTAGTGGGCGGCTGCATGACGGCCAAGGAACCTCCCGCGATCGAAAGCTGATCCAAGGAAAACGTTAGACGCACTTTAACCTGACGAGTGGCTTCTCCCGAAGCGATAAAACGATCCGTTTCGACGAAGGAGATTTTCCTGACTTCCTTACCGATACGATCCACCACGAGAATTCTGCTCCCTAAAAACACCATTCCCCGAATCTCTTTGGCCGGGGTTTTGATGGAACCGGTGATCGCTCCGTTGTTCGGATTGTATCGGTAAATGTTTCCGTCGGAAGAATCCGAAATCCAAAGAGAATCCCGGGCGAAGGCCATGTCCCTCGGCTGAGCACGGTCGGTCAAAAACCCGCCGATAATTCTGCCGGTAGCTTTGTCCAAAATGGAGATTTTCCCGCTGTCCTGATCCAGAATATATAGAAGAGAATCCTGACTGGCCACTCCTCCGATCTTATCTACGGGGACCGGAATCCGCTCCGTGACTCCGCCCGTGTTCGGTTCCACCTTAAGAATCAACTTTTTAGAACCGACGTAAATTCTGCCTTCCCTCGGATCGAAATGAATTCCCGTAAGAAACGGAATGTTCATCGGAAACGATTCCTGTCTTCCGGAAGGATCGACTCGGTACAAGGATCGATGGGAAGAATCGATATACCAAAAATTCGTTCCGTCGTACGTAAACCCGTACGCGCCTTCGGTGAGTTTGATTTCCTGATCCTGGGAGAATACGGGAACGGAAACGAAACAGCAAACTACGATCAAAAACCTGCAAAAACTGACTTGAGCGAAATCCATAACTCCTCTGCAAGACCGGGTCTGTGTATATCAGTTCCCACTTGAATCGGAGAAGGGACGAAAATGAGAATCAGCAGAAGCAAAATCGCAATTCCGCCGATCTTCCGAATACGATCCAAAGGAACCACCGGGTCGGGGACAAACGGGTGTTCTACCTTTATGATGAAATAAATCAGAAATCCCCACAACAACCAGGAGAAATTCCAAAAACACAAAAGTAAAAAGCCCGTAAAAAGATAATAAATCCAGTTTCTGTATTTTTCACCAAAAACCGAATAAATTACGTGGCCGCCGTCCAGTTGTCCGAACGGAAGAAGATTGATCGCCGTGACCAAAAGTCCCACCCAGCCCGCCTGAGCCAGAGGATGAATCCAAACGTCCTGCAAAGAAGGATCGAAGGGTCCTAAAATCGATTGGTTGACGAATATCGTGAATAAGGATTCTCCGAACGTGATCACGCCCGGATTCGTTTTTACGGACTGGATCGGAACCAACGTGGACCAATAAATTCCGAGAATATAACAAGGAACCGAAAGAATCAAACTCATCAACGGTCCCCAAATTCCGATGTCGAAGAGCTGTTTTTTATTTCGAATCGGTTCCAAAATCCGGATCACGGCGCCCATGGTTCCGATCGGCGCGAAAGGAACCGGAATAAAATAGGGCCAAGTCGCCTTTATGCCGTAGTATCTGGCCGCCAAAAAATGACCCATCTCGTGAGCGGAAAGAATTACGATCAAAGAAAGAGAATACGGAAGTCTAAGAAGAAACAATTCCTTCAGATAAGAACCGGGTAAAAACGGAATCTCCAAAAACTCGCTTTGAAACGTAAGAGTCAAAAAGGTAAGGACGAACAAAATGATATGGGTGGAAGGTCGTGACTGTCTCAATCGTATATTCTCTTCTTATAGTAAAGAATCCTCTTTACAGCGTGTCGCGCATTTTTAGCCTTTGCCTAATTAGAACCCGGAGACGAAAACTTGTTCGAGAATATTAAATTTATTAAGAAGTATGATCCGGCCGCGAAATCGTATTTGGAAATCATACTTTGTTATCCGGGTCTCCATGCATTGTGGTTTCATAAACTCGCGCATCTTCTCTATCGGCTGAAACTCCCCTTGATCCCGAGGATGATCAATACTTTTTCCAGATTTATCACCGGAATAGACATTCACCCCGGAGCGAAAATCGCGAACGGAATCATGATTGACCACGGTCACGGCGTCGTAATCGGAGAAACCGCTACGATCGCGAAAGGTTGTCTGATTTATCAGGGAGTCACCTTAGGGGGAACGGGAAAAGAATCCGGAAAACGTCATCCGTCCTTGTTGGAGAACGTGGTGGTGGGAGCCGGCGCGAAAATTCTGGGAAATATCACGATCGGCAAAAACGTGCGCGTCGGAGCCGG